>NZ_KB291348.1:994-2224 GCF_000318275.2 Capnocytophaga sp. oral taxon 332 str. F0381 | reverse complement strand
GAGGAAATAGAAGCTCTTAGAAAACAGTCTATAGAAGAACGTAAACCTCTTTTTGCAATGCCTTTCTTTAAAGATTTTCCTATTGTAATTGTAGCAGCCAATGATTATCCAAGACGATACCAAATTGACTTAGAAAAGACTTTTGGTGTACAATGGGAGGGAAAAACAACAGAAGTAGGTGAAAAAAATTGGTATAACTTACATTTTAGTAAGGATAACAAACGTATTCTTATTCATACTCGACAATTAAGCAATGGAGTTAGCAATGAACTTATTACTGCTATTGCTGCTGAGGCTAAAAAGTTTTTATAACAACGAGTTATGTCACTTTCTGTTGATAACTTTGCCCAAAAATAAAGAAATACTGGGGAAGCTGAAAACCATATAGAGTAGGCATGACTTAAACACTCATAACGATGAAAATTAAAAACAATGGTTTAGAAAATTATCCTAGAAGTCCTTATATCCCTAAGGTAGAACCCAATCTTTTCTTTGCAAACAAAAAAGTAAAAACGTCCTACAAAGAGTACGAGGCACTGATAGGCAACAACAAAATTGGCTTAGGCAAATTTAAAAAAAATGTGGCTGTTATTCCTGAGGATATCATAAACCTTATCAAGGAATATGATGATATGGCAAGAGATTTTAGAACGAAAAAATCCCTTGATGAAACGACCAAAACATTGTGGCATAACATATTATTTTTCAGTGGTCGTGAATGCTTTGTAACTACTTACAACGAACAGGGGTTAGTAACGAGTTACGAAGTAGACGATTTTGTATTTGTTTTCAAATATAACGAACAGCAACAACTCACCGAATGGACTGCTACTATTTCGGGGCAAATACCTTGTACATACAGTTTTTTGTACAACGAAAAAGGTTTGCTCTATAAAATTACAGAAAAGATCCCTACAGGTATTTTTAAAGAGTATTTATACGACGAAAAAGGGGATATGGTAGCTGTTGTAGAGGATAGATATATTGATGAATATCAATACAGCTACAATTCAAAAGGTGAATTAGTAAGGTTAAAACACTATCTAAATGAGAAAGTTCATAATGAAGATTTGCTTCTGTACGATGAGAGAGGCAATAAAACACTATTTTGTTCTTTCAGAGAAGAAAACGAGGAAGACGAAGATGAAGACAATCGAAAAGTTTTCATCAATTCGTACAAAAATGGACGTCTTGCCAAACAAGAAATTTTGTACTACGAGAATGGAGACA
>NZ_KB291348.1:0-974 GCF_000318275.2 Capnocytophaga sp. oral taxon 332 str. F0381 | reverse complement strand
AGAATGGAGACAAGGAGTTTTTATTCTTTGACGAACAAGGGAATATAATTGAAAGACAGTACTTTGAAATCAAACCTTACCAAGAGTTTGAGCTGCTATACACTGTTTTCTACAAGTACTTTGACGGTAAAGTAGAGCGTACTCAAATTAACGAAGATTTTAAAGAGATCATTGTCTGTAAAGACATTGCCTGCGAAGAAGAGTCTTACTACAGAGGATGGAGGTCTTTTTGGAGATATTTCGATAAGACAATACATAGAGAATATGATAGTCGCAAATACAATTCAATTTTGTTCAGTGACAATATTTTTTCTTATGCCACATACGATAAAGAAGACAATGAGATAAGAAAGTTCGCCCGTACTTATCTTACCAATGGAGAATGTGAAACTATTTTCTATAGAAATGGCACTCCTGAATATATCGTAAAAAAAGAATGTACTATAGTAGAAAATTAGTATATTTACAAACGTTAAAAAATTAAAGGCAATAAAAAACTTAAATTATATGTACACACAAGCATTCAAAGAGGCAGTAGCCTACTGCAAAGCCAACAATCTATTTGTAGGGTATGGCAACCCTAATGGTAAAGTTTTAGTAATCGGCAAAGAAGCCGCACACATTCCCCAAGAAGAGACTACCGAAAATTTAGAAAAGAAGAAAGAAGAACTCTTCCAAAGTAATGTATCTCAATGGGAACACATACTCTCTACCAATGAAGTGCCTAACTACGATGGTGAGCGTCCCATCTCTCACGAAAATCCCTTATATGCTTATGGCAATCAATATAATAGTTGGGATAAAAGCAAAAAAGGAGGAACCAGTCGTACCTATTTAAACTACCAAAAACTCTATGAACAGCTATTTTTACAAGATGAAAAACTTGAGAAAATCAACTTTCAAAAAGAGTTTTTCATCACCGAGTTCAGCGACTATCCTACTAAGGAAAGTTACAAGAGTGAGGAAATAGAAGC
>NZ_KB291347.1:123005-141218 GCF_000318275.2 Capnocytophaga sp. oral taxon 332 str. F0381 | reverse complement strand
GCTTATCCTTCGCTCATCCTTCGCTCAAGGTTCGGAGAAGGTATGTTTTGAACAATAGGCTAACGGCTCATTATTTTATATACATTTTATAGTATTGGCATAGTTTTTGAGGTGATAGGCGCTCTTTTGAATTGAGGGTATTTTTAGGGTATTTAGGGCTGTTAATGAATGTTAAATTTTAGAAGGGTGGAAGTGTGCCACAAAAGGAACATCTACGTGTTTATATTTATGCTAATCGTGTGATTATAAGCATCTTATGATTATGCACTGCCTTGCAACTGTTTTTATTGAAAATATAATAACGTTTTTAAGATATTGATTGATAAAAATAGATATTTCAAATGAAATATATTATATAAATTTCAACTATTTATAGTTTTCATTGCATTATTATCAAAATCTATAGACAAAAATGTTTTTTTGGCTATTTTGCGGTAGTGATTGAAAAAAAAGTAATAATTATTTGCTTTTATAAATTATTTTTTAAATCTTTGCGGCAGTTAATAGATAAATAATAATAGCGATGAAACAAAAAGTTATGTATTGTTTGTTATGGTCTCTGCTGCTGGTAGGAGGAGCTTATGCGCAGAATTATCGTACCATAACAGGGGAGGTAAAAGATGATACTGGTGACCCCCTTGCTGTTGCCACTGTCGTGGTAAAAGGCTCCTTGAATCACGGTGTAGCTACCGACTTTAATGGGAAGTATACCATAAAGGTACCGGATGACAAGGACGTTGTGCTTGTGTTCTCGCTATTGGGTATGCGCTCGGTGGAGAAAAAAATTGGTAACCAAACGGTTATTAATGTTACCCTGAAAGATGATGTAACTCAAATTGATGGGGTAGATGTAGTAGCTACAGGTTATCAAACTATTGACAAGCAAAAGCTTACTGGGGCTGTACAAACCTTGAAAGCTGAGGAAATTAAGATTGATGGTTTGGTGGACGTAGGTCGTATGATTGAAGGACGTGCTGCAGGGGTGAATGTACAGAACATTTCGGGTACATTTGGTACTTCGCCTAAAATCACCATACGTGGTGGTTCATCTATCTTTGGTGATACCAAACCGCTATGGGTAGTGGATGGAGCTGTACAAGAAGAGGTGGTAAACTTGAGCTTTGAGCAATTGGCTTCGGGTGACGCTTCTACTTTGGTGAGTTCGGCGATATCAGGGCTTAATGCTAATGATATTGAAAGCATCGAAATCTTGAAAGATGCTTCGGCACTATCACTATATGGTGCTCGTGCGCTAAACGGTGCGGTAATCATCACTACTAAAGGAGGCAAACGCAATGTGCCTACTAAATTGAACTACCAATTGGAAGAGTCGGTACGAATGGTGCCTACTTACAGCCAATTTGATATAATGAACTCTCAAGAAACAATGTCGGTATACCGTGAGTTGGAGCAAAAAGGGTATTTTGCACTATCATCACACACTCAAGCTCGTTATGGTGGGGTATATAATATGATGTATCGTGCTATAGATAGTTACGACCCTAATACTGGTAGATTTGGGCTTGAAAATACAGAACGCGCTAAACTTGCTTTCTTACGCAAATACGAATATGCTAATACTGACTGGTTTAAAACTTTGTTCCGCCCTTCGCTTACACAAAACCATACTGTGAGCCTTTCAGGGGGTAGTGAAAACTCTAGTACTTATGGTTCATTAGGTTTTTACGTAGACCCAGGATGGAGTATAGCTGACCGTGTGCATCGTGTAACAGGTAACATTAAATCGTCTTACGACTTATCAAGCAAGGTAAAATTGGGTATCTTGGCACAGGGGTCATTGCGTGCGCAAAAAGCACCTGGTACTTACAACCGTACTTCAAACCCTGTAAATGGTGGTTATGAGCGTGATTTTGACATCAATCCATTTAGCTATGCGCTTAACACCAGCCGTACGCTTCGCCCTTATGACGAGAATGGTAACTTGGAGTATTACCGTTATAACTATGCACCTATGAACATCTTGCACGAGCTGGCTAACAACTATATGGATGTGAATATGCTGGAGTATAAGTTGCAAGGTGATATGGAAATAAAATTGGCTAAAGGGCTAAAATATAACTTTTTGGGGTCATTGCGCCACGTAAAGAGTAGCAATGAACACACTATGACTGAAAAATCAAACATAGTGGGGGCTTATCGTGCTAATGAAACTACTATAGTGGCTAACGCAAACCCTTTCTTGTTTAAAGATCCTAAAAACCCTGATAATTTGCCTGAAGTAGTACTTGCTAATGGAGGTATCTTTAAACTTACTGAAAACAACTTGCAAAGCTACTACTTGCGCAATGCTCTTGAGTATAAAAATTTGTTTAATAAGGTACACGATGTACGCTTGTTCTTAGGACAGGAGTTCCGTCATACTGATCGTGACAACTCATTCTTCTACGGTTATGGTTACCAGTTTAAAAAAGGAGGTACTGCCTTTACCGACTATCGTGCTGTACAAAAGACTATACAAGAGAATGCGCCTTATTTTGGCAAGAGTTTTTACAAAGAACGCGGTATAGCTTTCTTCTCACAAGCGGCTTATACTTATGACGACCGCTATGTGCTATCGGGAACGCTTAACTATGAAGGTAGTAACCAATTGGGTAAAGCTCGTTCATCACGCTGGTTGCCTACTTGGAACGTGAGTGGACGCTGGAATGCGAACAAAGAAAAATTCTTAGACGGAAACAAATACATATCTAACCTTGCGCTACGTGCGAGCTACGGCTTGATAGCAGGCTTGGCAAACGCAAGTAATGCAGTGGCTATCTATGGCAATGATATCACTAACCGCTATTTGCCTGAAGACCGCGAAAGTATGATTTACATACGTGCGCTACAAAATTCAGACCTTACTTGGGAAAAGGTATATGAAACTAACTTTGGGTTTGAACTTGGCTTGTTTAAAAACCGTGCGAACTTATCGGCTGACTTGTACCAAAAGAACTCAAAAGATTTGATAGACTATGTACGTACTTCGGGTATAGGTGGTGAGCACATCAAATTGGCTAACAACGCTTCGATGGTTACCAAAGGGGTGGAAGTGGCTATAGAAACTCGTAACATTGTAAAAGATGAAACGAACCCTAACTTTAGCTGGAATACAGGTTTCAACTTTGCATACTTTGACCAAAAGATTACCAAGCTTACTTATACACCTAATGCCTTCAATCTAATACGCGAAGTGGGTGGTAACGTAGTAGGCGGACAACGCAATACGATTTATTCCTATCAGTTTGCAGGGCTTAGTGGTAAAGGGTTACCGCTATTCAACCTTAAAGATGGTTCTCGCGACTATAGTGGTATAGATTTTCAAGAAACTGAAGGTATCTTGGAATACTTGAAGAAAGAAGGAGGGGTAGAACCTAACATCACAGGAGGTTTTTCTAACACCTTTAAGTATAAAAACTGGGAACTTAGTTTCCTCATCACTTGGCAAGCAGGTAACAAAATACGTAAATCGCCTGAATATTCAGTAGGATATAGTGATTTGAGTGTATTCCCAAGAGAAATGAAGAATCGTTGGGTGAACCCAGGAGAAGAAGCTACAACGCAAATACCTTCTATACCCTCACGAAGAACTGTATATGAAATGGGCTCATCTACCTTGCAACGAGTATACAACACTTATAACTATTCGGATGCTCGCGTAGTAGACGGATCGTTTGTACGTATGAAGAGTATAGGCTTAAGCTACAACTTCCCTAAAGATGTGCTTGACGACCTAAAGATAAGCAACCTAACCTTGCGCTTGCAAAGTGCCAATCCGTTCCTTATCTATGCTGATAAAAACTTAAACGGTCAAGACCCAGAGTTCTTCCGTTCAGGCGGGGTAGCTTACCCTATCACAGCACAATATACCTTTACTATCAATCTTGGCATCTAAAAACTGAACGACAATGAAAAGAAATTATTTATATACATATATAGCTGCAGCGGCAATGACTGTAACGCTGAGCTCTTGCGACAAGTTTTTGGACGAGTCGCCTAATCCTCGTGCCGAATTGGATTCGGCAGAGGATGTGCAAGAACTCTTGGTTTCTGCCTATCCCGAAGGTCTCTATATGGGTCTTTGCGAGGCGATGAGCGACAACGCTGGTGATAAGGTAAACTTAGGTTCTGACTCTAAAGTGAATGCTGATATGTACTTTTGGCGCAGCAATAACGATGTGAATGTGTATGACACACCTTCGTTCTTTTGGAAGAAGACTTGGGCAGCGATAGCAAGTGCCAATCAGGCTTTGGAAGAAGTGAAAAAACTGGGTGGAGGCAGAAATACTGACTACCTAAAGGGTGAAGCCCTTGTGGCACGTGCTTACAACCACTTTATGCTGGGTTTCTTATGGTGCAAGCCTTATAACCCTAGTACCGCTGCTGCCGACCTTGGCTTGCCTTATGTGGTTACTCCTGAAACTCACGTATTTGAACGCTACAAACGCATCTCATTAAAAGAATATTACGATGCTATTGAGCGCGACTTACAAGAAGGGTTGCCACTGATAGACAATACTAAGTACAAAAAAGCTCGCTACCACTTCACTACCGAAGCGGCACACGTATTCGCAAGCCGTTTTTACCTAATGAAAGGTGAGTGGGACAGGGTAATATTTCACGCTAATGCTGCTTTGGGTAGCGATCCTACTCCTAAATTGCGCGATATAAGAGGGCAACGCGGCTTGGGCTACTACGAGCAAGGACTTAGATACTCGGCTGCTGATGAGCCTGCTAACGCCTTAGTAATGAGTGTAATGTCATCGTTCAACTACGAATTTGCGACTAACAAATACGGGCTTACCTTAGAAATTTCGGACGCTATTACAGCGGCTATGCCACTACGAAAAATGGGCTATCCTGCTACTTGGGCTTATACTTTCTACGGTAATGACGATTACAAGAATATACCTAAGTTTCAAGAATACTTTAAATACGAAAACGTATCTATAGGTATAGGCGAACGATATAATATGGTGGCTGCACTTACTTATGACGAAGCGTTCCTAAACCGCTTAGAGGCTTATGTAATGACAGACCAAAAGCAAAAATTCTTAGACGATTTCATAACCTTTATGCGTAAAAAAACACGCCAAACCATTCCTGATGATTTTGCGGTTACCGAATCTGAAGTGCGCGAAGGTTATGGCGACCAAGGAGATGCTTTTCACCCTTACTACGAAAGCCAACTTACTGAAGAAAGACGTGAGCTGTTACAATGTGTGATGGATATTCGCCGTATGGTATTTGTATTTGAAGGGTTACGCTGGTTTGATAACAAACGCCTTGGAATGACCATAGAACACAAAGCAGGTAGCGCGGGTAATGTGTATGTACTAAACAAAGACGACAAACGCCGTGAATTGCAAATACCTATAGATGCTACTAACGCAGGTGTAGCTCCTAACCCACGATAATAAATATAAAGCACTATGAAAAAGAAAAGCCTAATAATGAGCCTTGCAGCCCTTGTGCTGACAGCTTGTAACGATAAAGAGACACTTAACCCCGAAAGTGTGCTTAAAGAGAGTACTGTAGCTCGTACCGCTCTTGACGAATATATTGACGCTACTTTCACACGCCCTTACAATATTAGTGTAACTTACAGATACGTAGATTCTGACTTTGATAACAGCCGTTACTTATACCCCCCTACCGAAAGCAAAGTACGCCCTTTGTTGGAAATTGTACGTAGTGTGTGGATAGATGCCTATACCGAGATTGCAGGTCCTAACTTTGTGAAAGAAATAGCACCCCGCCAGATAGCACTCATTGGGGGGCATAACTACAACAGCAGTGGTACACGTACCTTGGGGATAGCAGATAGCGGACTTAAAATTACGCTTTTTGAGGTAGATTTGCTTGACAAACGCAATCAGCGTGCTACTCGTGAATACTTTCACACTATTCAGCACGAGTATTGCCACATTATCAATCAAAAGAAACCTTACGACCCTGAATTTGCAAAGATTACCCCAGATGGATACATTAGTACTTGGTACAACGTATCTACTGCCGAAGCTAACGAAGCGGGATTTATCACCCCCTACTCTATGCTTAATGACAAAGAAGACTTTGCTGAAATCACCTCGGGAATGCTAAGCGGCTCACGTGCTGCTTGGGATGCACGCGTAGATGCTATTAGCAGTGCTACAGGTAAAGCTGCTATACGCCGTAAAGAAGCTTTTGTAGCAGATTATTTCAAGAAAAAATGGAATATAGACATCTATGAGCTACAAGCTAAAGTAGAAGATAAAATGATAGCTGCTTTGCGATAGACCCTTTAGTGCATATATAACTTAAAAAAGACAGAACAATGAGAAAGTTTTTATTAATAACCCTTTTAGCGAGCTTGGCACTTACCTCATGCCAAAAGAACGAGCCAGAGGACTTGTTTGGCAAGAACGCATCGCAGCGTTTTGAAGACAAACAAGCCGAACTGCGCCACGAGCTCACCTCTGCCCCCAACGGCTGGCGACTTACCTATTTCACCAATACCGAATACTTTGGGGGATACAATGTCCTAATGAAATTTACTAATGACGGGCTTGTGCAAATGTCGTCTGACATAAACCTTGAAAATGGTACCAGCTCTGTAACCACTAGCCAATACCAAATATTATTAGGACAAGGTACTATGCTATCTTTCGTAAGCAAAAACCACCTTCACATTCTTGCCGACTCAAACAAAGCATTGCGCGGGAAAGGTCTTTTTGGTGAATTTGAATTCCTTTACTACGGGAAAGAAGGTGATAAGCTAAAATTCAAAACCCAACGCTCGGCTACTGAGCAGTTCGTTTATTTTGAAAAAGCTACCCCTGAAGAATGGGCAAATATAGGTAGCAAATGGGATAACTTTGTAGATATAATGGTAGACCGCTTTCACTATGCAGTAGAAGTAACAGGTCCTGAAGGTACCGAAAACTACTCTATAGGTTCGTCTCGCTATCGCAAAGTAAGCTTTACCAGCTTAGACGACCCTAGAAAAGAAGTAATAACCGCAGGTGCATCACTTCTTGAAGATGGTTTAGTGTTCAAACCTGCCGTTACCTTCCAAGGAAAAGAATTTACCAAGCTTACCAAAGACACCTCTACCACTCCCCCTAGCTATAAAGCAACCAATGGTGGTGTAACTGTAAAACTACTCTATCGTGTAAGCCCGCCCGATTCTTTCTTTGGTAATGACTATAAAGATTTTTCTGTGGGGCCTGTACTGGCTTGGATATGCAACTCATATTTCTTTGAACACCAATATATGTCTACCTACTTCTATGAAAATTACATACGTGTAATGAAAGAAGCAGGAAGCAACCCTTCTGATTTTTCAAACTTTGGTATCGGGTTTATTGATAGAGCTTCAAGTGAAGTAACTTTGCAAGTAGCTTATAAATTTTCAGGACGTAACGAATTTATCTATTTAGTATGCCCTTATGTGGTACGTGATAATAAAATCTATTTCACAGGTACAGGCACTGTAGATGTAGACGGAAGTAGCTGGAATCTTCCAGCCAATGCCCGCATAAAAGCTGCAGCCCTTACTGTACTAAACCGATTTAAAGATTTAGGAGCTGATGGCTTTAAAATCAAGAATACTAAAGTGAAGTATAGTTTCTTTTACAATATTTACGTGTTGCAAAGTGCAACCCATCCTGAATATATAGTACCAGGATTTGGATTCACATTTTAAAATAATTTTTTCATCTTCTATATTCAGATAATAGAGACGGGGGAGAGCTACACGGGAGTGTAGCTCTTTCTTTTTTACCTCAGCGGTTAGAATTTTAAACATTTTTTCTTGCAAATGCTGAATATTATTCGTACCTTTGCCTTGTAAAATTAATCTAACCATTAATCATTATACCACTTATGCCACTAAAAAACTTTCTTTATGTATTACTACTACTATCACTCCCTACAATGGCGCAGGTGAAAATGATGAAGATAGAAGGGACTGTGATTAACCAACAAACACAACTCCCTTTGCAAGGAGTAACAATTACCGTAAAAAATCTGCTACGACAAACTACTACCGATGCTAAAGGAAACTACTCTTTACGGCTACCGACAGGCGATTTTCTCCTTCTCTTCACCCTGCAAGGCTATACTCCGCACGAAGAAGTATACTCTATAAATGACGAACTTACTACTACACTACCCACAGTGGCTATGCTGCGCAATGACCTGCAAGAAGAACAGCTCACAATGATTGCCGAAAACGAATTGGACAACGACCAAGCTGATGTTACAGGGGCTTTGCTACATAGCTGGCAAGATGTATTTACAAGGCGTGCAGCTTTTGATTTTAGTACGGCTTTTTTTAGGCAACGTGGTTACGATTCTAAAGAGGTGAACGTGTTGCTGAATGGTATCCCTATGAACCGCTTAGAAAACGGACGCCCTCTATGGGCTAACTGGAGCGGACTGAACGACCTAACGCGCAACCAAGAGGTGTGCAACGGTTTAGAAAAATCAAACCATAGTTTTGGGGGTATGAATGGCAGTAACTATATAGGTGTGCGCGCTTCGCAAAACAGGGCAGGCATACGCCTTACCTCCTCTGTAAGCAACCGCAGCTATGCAGGGCGGCTGATGGTTACCTACCATTCGGGCTTATTGCGCAACGGATGGGCATATAGCTTATCGGCATCACGCCGCTGGGCAGCCAATAGTAGCTGGGCTGAAGGTACGCACTACAATGCTTATGCTTTTGGTGCTGCTGTGGAATATCAGCCTACCGCAGCGCATAGTTTTAATTTTATAGGTTTGTTTTCGCCTGTAAATAGGGGTAAAACATCACCGCTGACCCGCGAGGTAATTGATTTGGTAGGATACCGATACAATCCTTACTGGGGAACCCAAAGGGGTGTGATGCGCAACTCACACAATCGTATTGTTTCGGAACCTATTTTTGTACTATCATATATCTATGAAAAAGAAGATGCCCGCCTGAATATAGATTTAGGCTATCAGTTTGGCGAAATTGGCAATACACGCATTAGCTATGCCAATGCCACCAACCCTGAACCTAACTACTACAAGTTGTTACCGAGTTATTACATCAACAACGCTAATGGTGCTAATTGGGCAATGGCTAATGAGCAAAGAAATTACTTTTTGAGTCATTCGCAATTGGACTGGGTGGCACTATATCGTGCCAATAAAAATACTACCGATGGGCGTAGCTCATTTATAGTAAGTAATGATGTAATGAGAGAGCGTACCTTCACTGTAAATGTGAGTTACAACACAACTATTAACAGCCATACGAAGTTTTCGTCGGGAATAGTGTATCGCAATATTCATTCTGGTAACTACGCTTTGGTAGAAGATCTATTGGGCGGGCAATTTTTTATGAACTATGATTATTTTGAGCATACTCCTTACAATATTCTTGACAAGAATCTTCGCAAGGGAGTGGGCGAAAAATGGAACTACGATTACAACCTTCGCAGCCATATAGCGGAAGGCTTTGCGCAATGGGAAAGCAAATTGGGCAAATTAGACCTATTTGCCGCAGTGCGTTACTTTGACACTCAAACGCAGCGTGAGGGTAATTTTGCGAATCCTTCTTACCCTGATAGCTATGGCAAAGGCAGCCTTATTACGCAAAAAGGCATAAGCCTAAAAGCGGGGGCTACTTATGCCTTTACGGGCAGGCAGTTATTGCAGCTAAACACGGGTTATTTCAGTACCCCCCAACCTCTTCGCAACCTCTATAACAATGTGCGAAACTCTAACGGCTTATTACCCCATATAAAATCTGAAAGTGCCTATACTGCCGATGTGAGCTATTTGGTACGCTTACCGAAACTTACAGGGCGGGCTACGGCATACTTCACTACCATAGAAAACGCTTCGGAAAACAACTTTTTCTATACCGAAGCTGCTCTGACTGATGAAATAGACCGCGACTTTGTAGCGCAAACCATTCAAGGAATACAAAAACAACACTTAGGGATAGAAATAGGTGCCGAAGCGATGCTATTGCCTACCGTAAAAGTATCGGTAGTGGCAGCAATAGGGCAACACATCTACAGCAACAATCCTTCATTACACATTACATCGGCTGGGGTGAATAAGACGATAGACAAAGTATGGCTAAAGAACTACCACCTGCCTAATGGCGCACAGCAGGCTTATGCCTTTGGTGCCGAATACCGCAGCCCCAAGAGTAATTGGTGGATAAGTGCTACCGCCAACTATCTCGCTAACAACTACGTTGCTTTATCGGCATTGAATCGCACATCTCAGTTTTTTATAGACCCCGCTACTCATCGCCCTTTTGATAATATAGACCGCTCTTTAGCCCGAAAGCTATTGGCACAAGAGTCATTAGCCAATGTGATGACAATCAATGCACTTGTGGGCAAATCGTGGCGATTTAAGAAAACGTATACCTACCTAATGCTTAGCATCAACAATCTTTTTGACCGCTCGTTTTTAGCAGGTGGTTTTGAACAAGCCCGTACTGCCAACTACAAAAAGATGGTGCAGGACAACGCCCAACAGACGCCTTCCTTTGGCAACCGCTACTTTATAGGCTATGGGCGTACTTATATGGCAAACCTATCAGTAACCTTATAACCAATACAATAATGCAACTAAAATTATTACTTATATGCTTTTTGGGCTTAACGATAAGTGCTTGCGTAAAGAACGATGACTACCAAATACCTGATATTACCGCTCCTGTGCCCGAATATACAGGTTCTATCATCAGTTTTGCGCAGCTAAAAGCCAAAACTTCCTCATCAATAGCTACTTATACCGATGATGAAGCGGTGGAAGGCTATGTAATATCCAGCGATGAGGGTAGGAACATCACCAAAAAGCTATATTTGCAAAATGCTGACAATACACAAGGCATTGTTATAGCCCTTGCCGATGAGGGTATTTACACTCAATTTCCGCTGGGTAGCAAAGTACGAGTTCTATTAAAAGACCTGAGCTTTCAGCTGAATAACGCTGTTATAACAATAGGTTATGACACCTATAAAAGCAAGAAAGGTTACCAAAGTGTGGGCTATATGCCCAAAGCCCTTGTAGAGAAACACCTCTTTGCGCTGGGCGAAAAAAAGACTGTAGCCCAACTAACTACAACTTTAAATTCACTAGAAGTGAGCGATGCTGATGTGGGCAAATTGCTCGGCATTAAAAACGTGCAATTTGAGGCAAGAGCGGTGGGCAAGTCGTTTTACGTGAGTAACAAAAAGAGCGGTGCCGGCACTAATTACAAGCTGATAGATAGCAATGGCAAGAGCTTGCTGTTGCGCACCAGCAATAGTGCCCTATTTAAAGACGAAAAAGTACCCGCAGGCAAAGTGAGGGTAACGGGTATCCTGAGCAAATTCGGCAAAGACTACCAGCTAATGATAAGCTACTACAGCGATTTACAATTTTGATACTAAGGCAATGAAATAATGTGCACTGGGCAGTTTTATTTTTTTGCTTATTAAAAAACTTTTATTATCTTTGTGCGATTTTTCATTAATAATTCATCATTAATCCTAATCATTAGTATTTTAAATGCTTAATACCATTACATCGTGGTTTTTAAAACGCCGCATTAGCCAAATACAAGAGTTTGTATTAGACCCCGAAAAAGTACAAGAGCGCGTATTATCTTCCCTTATAAGTGCTGCCCAAAATACGGAATTGGGCAAGCAATATCACTTTTCAGAAATCAAGAATTACGAACAATTTGCCCAGCGAGTGCCTTTGACAACTTATGAAGCCTTTGAGCCTTATATAGAACGAGCAAGGCGCGGTGAACGCAACATATTTTGGCACAGCCCTATAAAATGGTTTGCCAAGAGTAGCGGTACTACCAACGCTAAGAGTAAATTTATACCTGTAAGCGAGGAGGCTTTGCGTGATTGCCACTACAAATCGGGGAAAGATATGCTTTGTATGTACTTGAACAACAACGAGGATTCGGGATTGTTTAAGGGCAAAAGTTTGCGATTGGGGGGTAGCAAGCAACTATATGAGCAAAATGGTACTTATTTTGGTGATTTATCGGCAATACTGATAGAAAATCTTCCTTTTTGGGCTGAATGGAGCTGTACACCAAGCAACAAAACATCACAAATGAGTGAGTGGGAAAGCAAAATGAAAGCGATTATAAACGAGGCTAAAGACGAAAATGTAACGAGCCTTGTGGGCGTTCCTTCGTGGATGCTTGTATTGCTAAACCGCTTATTGGAAACCACCCAAAAAAGGCATCTTTTGGAATTGTGGCCTAACTTGGAGGTTTATTTTCACGGTGGGGTGAGCTTTATTCCTTACAAAGAACAATATCACAGCCTAATTCCTTCGGAAACTTTTCGGTATTATGAAACTTATAATGCTTCGGAAGGTTTTTTTGCTATACAAGACCGCAACGAATCGGACGAGATGTTGCTGATGCTTGATTACGGTATTTTTTACGAATTTATACCGATGGATGTTTTTGGTACTTCGGAAGAAAAAGCAATTCCGCTGAGCGAAGTGGAATTGGGCAAAAACTATGCGATGGTGATTAGTACCAATGCGGGCTTGTGGCGCTACATTATAGGTGATACGGTGCGTTTTACCTCGCTGTCGCCTTATCGCATCAAAATTACGGGCAGGACGAAGCATTTTATCAATGTTTTTGGTGAAGAATTAATCGTAGAAAATGCGGAACAGGCTCTGAAAAAGGCTTGTACTGCTACCCAAAGTAGTATTAGCGACTATACAGTAGCACCTATTTTTATGCAAGACAAAGAAAAAGGGGGGCACGAGTGGCTAATAGAGTTTGGCAAGCCTCCGAAAGACATCGACAAGTTTGCCGAGCTATTAGATAGCGAACTACAAAAGCTAAATTCGGACTATGAGGCTAAGCGTTATAACAATATGACGCTGAATATGCTAAAAGTGCATATTGCGCGCCCTGAACTGTTTCACAAATGGCTGAAAGAGAAAGGAAAACTGGGCGGACAGAACAAAGTGCCACGCTTATCTAACAGCAGGGAATACTTGGATGAATTATTAATTATGAATTCTGAATTTTGAATTATGGGGGCTGGATTTTGAATTTTGAATTTTGAATTTTGAATTTTGGATTTTGAATTTTGGATTTTGAATTTGTTAATAGTTTCGTAACTTTGCCGCCTGAATAATTATTATAACCAATTTTTGAAAAAAAATGGATACACGCAAAAAAGAAGAGGCTTTACATTACCACGAGTTTCCACAACCTGGTAAAATAGCCATTGTACCGACTAAAAAACACGCAACACAACACGATTTGGCATTGGCATACTCGCCTGGTGTGGCAGAGCCTTGCCTTGCCATAGCAGCTGATAAAAGCAACGCTTACAAATATACCGCTAAAAGTAACTTGGTGGCAGTAATCTCTAACGGTACTGCTGTACTAGGGCTTGGCGACATAGGGGCTGACGCTTCAAAACCTGTAATGGAGGGCAAGGGATTGCTATTTAAAATATTTGCAGGTATTGATGTATTTGATATAGAAGTAGATGCTACCGATGTAGACAAATTTATAGACACGGTAAAGGCAATTGCGCCTACTTTTGGGGGAATAAACCTTGAGGATATTAAAGCTCCTGAGGCTTTTGAGATTGAACGCCGCCTGAAGGAGGAACTTGATATACCTGTGATGCACGATGACCAACACGGTACGGCTATCATATCGGCAGCTGCGCTTATTAATGCGCTGGAGATTGTGGGTAAAGATATTAGCAAGGTGAGCATTGTGGTGAATGGTGCGGGTGCTGCGGCTATCTCTTGCACACGCTTGTACGTGGCTTTGGGTGCTGACCCTCGTAATATTGTGATGTGCGACAGCAAGGGGGTCATCAGGAAAGATGCGGCAAACCTCACTGCCCAAAAAGCTGAATTTGCGACAGACCGCGATGTACATACACTGGAAGAGGCTGTGAAAGGGGCTGATGTATTCATCGGCTTATCTAAAGGTGATGTGCTTACCCCTGCAATGTTGCTTTCGATGGCTAAAGATGCTATTGTATTTGCAATGGCAAACCCTACCCCAGAAATAGATTACAACCTAGCAATAAGCACCCGTGAGGATATCATTATGGCTACAGGTCGTTCGGATTATCCTAATCAGGTGAATAACGTATTAGGATTTCCGTATATATTCCGTGGGGCGCTGGACGTGCGTGCTACAAAAATAAACGAGGAGATGAAGTTGGCTGCCGTACGAGCTATTGCGGAACTCGCTAAAAAGCCTGTGCCACAGCAAGTGAGCTTAGTATACGGGGGCGAAAACCTCGTATTTGGCAAAAACTACATTATCCCTAAACCTTTTGACCCTCGCCTTATACACGAAGTACCCCCTGCAATAGCCCAAGCGGCTATCGCTACAGGCGTAGCCCAAAAACCTATTACAGACTGGGAAGCCTACAAAGTGGAACTTATGGAACGCATAGGGGTGGGCAGCAAAGAAATACGCTTGCTGCAAGATCGTGCTAAACGCAATCCTAAACGTATTGTTTTTGCGGAAGCAGACCAATTGGAAGTGCTAAAAGCTGCGCAACGAGTGTACGAAGACCGCATTGCTATTCCTATACTATTAGGGCGCAAAGATGTGATTACTGCTCTAAAAGAAGAAATAGGCTTTACAGGCGAAGTGGAAATTATAGACCCTAAATGCGATAACGAAAAAGAACGCCGTGATGCTTTTGCACAGCAATACTTAAAACTGCGCGAAAGAAGAGGTATCACACAATTAGTGGCAGAACACCAGATGCTGGAACGCAATTATTTTGGTACGATGCTGGTGTATACAGGTCAGGCAGATGGTATGATTACAGGTTATTCACACTCCTACCCTAACGCTATTAAGCCTGTACTGGAAATTATCCCTAAAGAAGCAGGGGTAAATCGTATAGCGGCTGCGAGCATTATGCTCACCAAACAGGGTCCTCTATTCCTTTCGGATGCGACTATCAACATCAACCCTTCGGCAACTGAATTGGCTAATATTGCATTGCTTACCGCAAAATCTGTACAGATATTTGGTCAGGAGCCTTCGGTAGCGATGTTGTCATACTCTAATTTTGGTTCGGCGACTTCGGAAAGTACTCTAAAAGTGCGTGAAGCAGTGGCTTACTTGCATAAAAACCACCCTGAATTGGTAGTAGATGGTGAAATACAAGCTGACTTTGCTATCAATCCTGACAAATTGGCTAAAAATTATCCTTTCTCTAAGCTAAACAATGGCAAAGGGGCAAATGTGCTTATCTTTCCGAACTTGGAAGCTGCCAATATTACCTATAAAGTGGTGAAAGAAACACAGCACTTAGATACTATAGGTCCTGTAATATTGGGACTTTCTAAATCTATATATATCTGTACGCTAGGTTCTACCGCTGAAGAGATGGTAAATCTTGCTACCCTTGCGGTAATTGATGCTCAAAACAAATAACCCTTAGCTTTTAACGCTGATGAATTTGAAGAAATCATTATTGTACATACTATGGCTGCTTGTAGGCACTACTGCCTACGGGCAGCTTTTTTCTTATGATTATCAGCAGGAAATAACAGGCGTAGGAGCGCAACAATGGCACAAAGTAGTAGTGCCCGAAGCTGTCTTTGGGAAGCTAAAAAGCGACTATGACGATTTGCGCATCTATGGTGTATCGGCAGTTGATACTATTGAGATACCTTATATAATAGACCGCAACAATTATATCCTTACCAATAAACGGACAGGCTTTGTGGATAGTACTTCGGTAAGAAAAGAAGTAGATTTTGAGCGCAATGAGGATACTCTAAAAAGAACGATATTGCGCATACAGCTTCCTGAAGCGATGCGCTTGTCAAAAATATCGGTTGCGGTGGAAGCTAATTACGACTATTACCGCTATATGAAAGTTCTCGCTGATAATTATCAGCTTTTGGGCACAGGAGTACTGAGCTCAAGAACCTCTAATGCCCTTTATTTTAATCCCGAAATTGTAAAAACACTACAAATAGAGATTGCTAATGCCGACAACCAGCCGTTGCCCATAAAAGGCGTGGCGGTGTATGCTCTGCCTTATACCCTTACGGCACGCTTTGCGGGCGAGGGGTATCGTTATTACTTGGCTTTTGGCAAAGCTAATGATTACGCACCTACTTATGATATCACCTATTTTACAAAAGATATTCCGAAACAGCTTACAAACGTAAGTTTTGGCACTCTTACTTCAACACAAAAAACAAAGCCTGATAGTAATAAAAAAAGTACCCCCAATGACGACCAAAAAGAAGCTAACACATTGTTATGGTGGATGATGGGTATTGTTGTGCTCCTGCTCTTTTTCTTCGGAGCAAGGATGGTGAAAAAATAAACTTCTTTGTTTTTGATATTTTTTCTTTCGTTATGATTGCATTTTATTAAAAAAGTATTATTTTTGCGCCCTGAAAAGAAAAAATTAAAAATGTACTATGGCTTTAATTCTTAGTGTACTACCTATTGTACTTCTTATTTATTTGATGGTAAAGCGCAACGCCTTGCCTTCATATATAGCATTACCACTTATAGCAGCATTGGTTTATGCTATTCAGTATTTTTATTTTAATGGTGATTTATTGACGCTAAACGCAAACGTTGTTTCGGCATTAATATCAGTAATGACTCCTATCACCGTAATTTTTGGTGCCGTTTTATTCAACCGAATGATGGAAATGTCGGGGGCTATGGATGTGATGCGCCGTTGGCTGGGTAATATCAGTCCGAACCCAGTAGCCCAACTGATGATCATAGGCTGGGCATTTGCTTTTATGATTGAGGGAGCCAGCGGATTTGGTACTCCTGCTGCTATTGCAGCACCTTTATTGGTAGGGTTAGGGTTTCGCCCATTGCAGGTTGCGATACTTGCTTTGATAATGAACTCGGTACCCGTATCATTTGGAGCCGTAGGTACTCCTACTTGGTTTGGTTTTGGGACACTTATCAACAAAGGGGACATCAACGATGCACAACTTTCTGAAATAGGACAGATTACGGCTGTTATTCACTTTATAGCGGCGTTTGTAGTGCCTATTTTGGCACTCAAAGTAATTGTAAGCTGGAAACAAATACGCCAAAATCTTCTTTTTATAATCCTTAGTATTCTATCTTGTACCGTTCCTTATGTGGCTATAGCGTGGTTTAACTACGAGTTTCCTTCTTTGGTGGGAGGTGCTATAGGGTTGTTTATCTCGGTAGGTTTGGCAAGTGCTGGTATTGGCTTATCTAAGAATACTGAAACCCACGAAGGCAGTATGCATCACGAGAAAGTAAGCACACCGCTATTGCTAAAAGATCTTTTCCCTACGGCTTCGCTTATTCTTATGCTGGCTATCACTCGTATTAAACAATTGCCTTTTAAAGCGATGCTTAATGATTCATCGGAGCTTTTCAGTCTGAACCTTGGCGGCTTGGGTAATTTTCACCTAAGCAAGGGGCTTATCTTCTCGCTTAGTGATATTTTTACGACTACTGAAAGTGCGAGCTACAAGTTGCTATACGTGCCTGCTTTGATTCCTTTTGTAATTACGGTGCTTATTGCTATTCCTGTTTTTTCACTGTCATTTAAACAATCAAGTAGTTTGTTTTCGGCTACTTTTAAACAGGTACAAAAGCCGTTTTTGGCTTTGGTGGGTGCCTTAATAATGGTGAATGTGATGCTTATAGGAGGCGAAAACTCGATGGTACAGATTATTGGACACGGATTGGCAAACGCTACTGGTGAATATTGGACGGTATTTGCTTCGTATTTAGGGGCTATAGGAGCGTTTTTCTCGGGTTCTAATACGGTATCGAACCTTACTTTTGGCGGGGTACAATACTCGGTAGCAATGGCTTCGGGCTTATCGGTACCGCTTATTTTGGCTCTTCAATCGGTAGGGGGTGCTATGGGTAATATGGTTTGTATCAATAATATTATCGCAGTATGCTCGGTATTGGGAATTGATAAGGCTGAAGGAAAGATTATCAAGACTACTGCCGTACCGATGTTTGTATATGGTATTATAGCGGCTATTGTAGCGCTATTTGTTATACCACTGTTATTTTAAGAGTTTGGAATTAGGAAATTAGTTAAAAAAATCTGTCCGAAAGGTTGAGGAAACTTTTCGGACAGATTTTTTTGTATTACATACTTTGGTAAAGCCTCTTTTGTATGTCACACACTTTGGCAAACTCTTAAACATCCCCCCTTAACACATACTCCGCTGCGC
>NZ_KB291347.1:87650-122985 GCF_000318275.2 Capnocytophaga sp. oral taxon 332 str. F0381 | reverse complement strand
GGTGGTGCAATCGTGCTTCTATAAAAATAAAAAGTGCGAGCCTCAAAAGCTCGCACTTTTTTTGTTGCGTTATTATATTAGGGTTATACTGTTTTGTTTATAAGCTCAGTTATAAATGCTATTTGCTCATCGTCTAACTCGGTGTGCATTGGTAATGAAATTACTTCTTGCACGAGTTGGTTAGTAACGGCAAAATCGGCTTCGTTGTAGGTGGAGCGTGCATAGGCTTTTTGGGCGTGCAAGGGTATGGGGTAATAAATACCGAAAGGCACTCCGTTTTCTGTAAAGGCTTGTGCCAAAGCATCGCGTTTGCCATTGAGAATGCGTAACGTGTATTGATGAAAAACGTGGTCGTAGCCTTCGCCTATCACGGGGGTTACGATATTGGGATTGTGAGCTAACGCCTCATTGTACTTTTGGGCTGCCTTGCGGCGCGCTTGGTTGTACTGGTTTAGATGAGGCAATTTGGCACGCAATACGGCTGCTTGTAGCGAATCTAACCTTGAATTGACCCCTACTACATCGTGGTGGTAGCGCACGTACATTCCGTGATTGACGATGCCTCGCAGTGTGTAAGCCAACTCATCGTCATTGGTGAAAATAGCGCCCCCATCGCCGTAGCAACCTAAGTTTTTGGAAGGGAAGAATGAGGTTGCCCCCACGTGCCCTATGGCACCTACTTTTTGGGTACGTCCATCGGCAAAAGTGTAATCGGCACCTATGGCTTGAGCGTTGTCTTCAATTACATATAGGTTGTGCTTTTTTGCCAATGCCATTACCGCTTCCATATTGGCTGGCTGCCCAAAAAGGTGTACGGGTACAATCGCCTTGGTGCGTGGTGTTATAGCTTTTTCGATGGCTTCTACATTGATATTGAAAGTGTCGTCATAGACATCTACAAGCACTGGGGTAAGTTGCAATAGTGCGATTACCTCAACAGTAGCGGCGAAAGTAAAATCGGCAGTGATCACTTCATCACCAGGTTTTAATCCGAGTCCCATCATTGCTATTTGTAGGGCATCGGTACCATTGGCGCAGGGAATTACGTGTTTTACTCCTAAATATTGCTCTAACTCTTTTTGGAATTGTTGTACTTGGGGTCCATTGATAAAGGCAGTGCTTTCTAACACCTCAGCAAAAGCCGCTTGTACTTCGTTTTTGATTTGGTTATACTGACCGTGTAGGTCTACCATTTGTATTTTTTTCATTGTAGAATGATTTTTAGCTATTTGTAATTTATAGCTGCAAAGATACGAAATAATGTTTAATGATTAAAACTTTAATCGTTAGTTTTTTAGGTGTGAGCTCGGTGCGAGCCGCACAGGCTTCACATACTCGGCTGTGCCAGCTCGGTGCGAGCCGCACAGGCTTTTAACCTTCGTCACATACTCGGCTGCGCCAGCTCGCCGACTTTCCTTCGCTGAACCTTCGCTGAACCTTCGCTCGAACAAAAGATAAACAAAGGGTGTACAATGGGTTTTATTTCGTATCTTTGCGGCTGAAAAAACTATATTCTTTTATCGTTGTGAAATTACTTTCATTTGTTATTCTGAAACTTTATACCTTTATTATCTACCTTATAAAGGGATTGTTGCCGCTGGTGGGCTGTTTTAATAAGAAAATTCGTTTGTTTGTGAATGGTCGTAAGGTGGTGTGGGATAGGCTCGCTTCGGGATTGTTGCCTAATGAGCGTTATGTGTGGGTGCATACGGCTTCTTTGGGTGAGTTTGAACAGGGTTTGCCTGTCATTAAGGCACTAAGAGGGCAAGGTTATCGCATTTTGGTAACGTTTTTCTCTCCTTCGGGCTATGAAGTGCGCAAAAATAGCCAAGATGCCGACCTGATTGTTTATTTACCGCTTGATACGCCTGCCAATGCGAAGCGTTTTGTGGAGACTGTGCGCCCTATGATGGCTATTTTTGTAAAATATGAGTTTTGGTTGCACTATTTGCATACGCTAAAGGCTGCTGGCGTGCCTACTTACCTGCTATCGGGGATTTTTCGTCCCGAACAAGCGTTTTTTAAATGGTATGGCGGGGTGATGCGTGAGGGCTTGCGCTGCTTTACTCACTTTTTTGTGCAGAATGAGGCTTCGGCTATGCTGCTCAGCGGTTTGGGCTTTGAGAATGTAACGGTGAGTGGCGACACGCGTTTTGACCGTGTGTATGAAATTTTGCAACGCGATAATCGGTTGGATTTTGTAGCGCATTTTAAGGGGGATAGATTATGTGTGGTTTTTGGTAGTTCGTGGGCTTTAGATGAGGCTATTTACGCAAATTTTATCAACCAATGCGAGAATGTGAAGTTTATCATAGCACCTCATAACATTCACGCTGATGAGATAGGGGCGTTACGGGACAAACTCAATAAAAAAGTAGTGCTTTACAGCGAAAAGGATACTGCCGATTTGACTACTGCCGATGTGCTTATCGTTGATACGGTGGGATTGCTGACGAAAATATACAGCTATGCCGATGTGGCTTATGTGGGCGGCGGTATGGGTACGCAGGGCTTGCACAATGTGCTGGAACCTGCCGTTTTTGGTATTCCTGTAGTGATAGGGAAGAATTACGAGAAGTTTAACGAAGCACGTGAGCTGGTTGGCTTAGGTGGGGTCATTTCGGTGGCTTCGGCAGAGGCTTTTGAGAAAGTTATGGGCGAACTGGTAACCAATGCTGAAAAACGAGAGGTTATAGGGGCTATCAATCGCAAATATATAGGGCAAAAAAAAGGTGCTACTGCGGCTTTTATGGCTGCAGTAGCACGATGAAAAAAGTTATTTTATCTTGAGTCCTACAAAGATAGTTCGTGGTAGTGAAGGTCCGTAGATGTAATTGGAATCGCGTTCGGCACCTTTATCAAAGTCGTTTTGGTATTGGTTGAACATATTTTTAACACCGCAGCTCACTTCTAACGGGAAGAATTTCTTCCATTTGAACTCATAAGAAGTATTGAGCCCAAAATCAATCATTCCTTTAGTAGTTTCCAATCGGGTTTCGGTGATATAACCATTTATATGAGGTACTTTCATACTGCCTGTGTATACGGTAACGAGGTTGATATTCCACTGTGGCACAGGGCGATAGGTAGCCATTAGGTTTCCGTATAGGTTGGGGGTACGCAATATTTCATCGGAAGTTATACCATCTTCGGGAGTTTGAGGGCTGTTGTATTTAGCACTTTGCATAGTAGCTGCAAGTTGGCATTGCCATTTGGGATTAGGGCTATATTTCACTTCTATATTTACCCCTTTTACGACCGCTCCATCGGTATTGATTTTTTCTTTTACACGGAAGCCGTTTTCTTTTCCTATTTCTTCATAATCGAATCGGTCGTGTAGGGCGGTGTAAAATCCTTCAATCATAGCGATAAGCTGGTGTGTGTCGTGGGTATGATTATACTCGAAAGAGGCTGTATAGCTATCGGAAGTTTCTTTTTTGAGGTTTTCAGCCAATTTTACGCGGCGTACTTCACCAGTGATCAGTTCGGAATGAACATCTTCTGAATAAAACATCGGAGCTCGGAAACCGCGTGCGTAACTTCCGCGTAGAATAAAGTTTTCGTTGATATTATAAAGAGCACTTGCACGAGGGTTTAGCACGGTGATGCTTTCTTTAAGTAGAGAAGCATTGACGTGGTCTAAACGCAAACCTCCTAAAAGTTTGAATTTAGGTGATATTTTCCAATCGGCTTGGCTAAACAACCCAAAGGTGTTCGACTTTTGATTTATGGTGAGAATATTGGGGTTTTGTCGTGTTTCTGAAAGGACATCGTGGTTGAACTCGGCTCCTGAAGTGAGTTGCAGCTGTCCTTTGGCGGTGGGCAGGTAGTAGGTGTGTTGCCCGCCGAGTACCCAGATATGTTCTTTGGTAAGACCATAATTACCTGTTGATGCTTCTATATCGGTACCCTCAAGCTTGCCGTAGTAGTTATCGGCACGTGTGCGTTCGGCACTGGTGTAGGCTGATAGCTTGTGGTTGTAGGCTGGTGAGAAATAGTCGTAATTGGCATTACCACCTATTACTTTGGTACGGATGCTTTCGGCAATATCGGCAAGGTGTTCTGGGAGGTCTAATTTATTCCCTCCGCGTCTGTCTTCATCGCTCATATTGAGTTCGGCAGTAAGTTTATGACGGTCGGTGAAGTGGTTGAAAAGTTTAGCACCTGCATTTAGGTTTTGTAGGCGTGTAATTTCGGTAAAATCATCATCGTTGGCATCGTAACTTTGGCGATTGCGGTTCAAGGCGTGGAAAGAAATGCCTCGCATATAGTTATCGCTTACAATAGAGCCGTTGAAAGAGCTTATAATGTCGGCAGATTTACCACCAATGAGGTTGCTTACGATACCTGCTTGTGCTTCGTTTTTGATAGGGTCTTTGGTAATAACGTTGATAGTACCTGCGATAGCATTAGAGCCGAAGAGTGCTGAACCACCACCGCGAATTACTTCAATACGCTCAATCATATTAGCAGGGATTTGGTCTAAGCCATAAACGCCATTGAGCGAGCCAAATATGGGGCGGCTATCGATGAGGATTTGTGAGTAGGAGCCTTCCATACCATTGATGCGCACTTGTGTAGTACCACAGTTTTGGCAGTTTACTTCGGTACGCAAGCCGGGTTGAAATACTAACGCATCGATAAGGCTGTGAGCTTTTACAATAGTAAGCTCTTTTTGTGAGGTTACACTCACCAAAACCGGTGCATCTTTGCGATTTTCTTTGGTTTTGGTGGCGGTAATAACAACTTCGTCTATACCGAGTACATCTTCTTTTAGAGCGATATTTTGCTCGGTAGTGGCGCCTGCGGTAATGGTTACCTTATCGTTATAGGGGATATAGCCTAATGAAAGTACTTTTAGGCGATATTCTCCAGCAGGGAGGGACAATGAAAACTCACCTTTGCGGTTGGAGGTTGTCCATTTTTTGGTGGTTTTGCTTTCTAATTGCACTGATACAGCTTCCAAAGGAAGGTCATCAGAAGTGATATGCCCTTTGAAAGTGCCGTCTTGAGCAAGTGCTACGGCACTGATTGCTAAACAAATAGCAGTAAAGAATGTTTTCATTACGGTTAATCATTTAATTAATTAATTCGGTGCAAAGATACAATATTTTTAGACATATCCAAAAATTATATGTAATATAATAAAAACTTTAACATTTTGCTTATCTAAATGCAATGTATTTTAGGGCATAAAAAAAGCTTAGAAAGCTGTAGCCTTCTAAGCTGTGATTAATGAAAACAAAATTAAATTACTTATAACAGTATCCTAATACATACTCTTCCAAGTTTTTGAAATAAACGGTGTAAAAGGTATTGTCTATTTTAATTTCCGTACATTTATCGGTAGGGAAAAAGTCACGTACTTTTACATCATTGAGTGTAAGGGAAGGTGTATTATGGATTTTAAACCCGACTTCTTTAGCACACCATATCATTGTGAGTTTTTGAACAATAGTATCTTCGGAAAAAGCAGCTTTGCTGTAGTTCCATTGCGTAAATTTACTTGCAATGCGGACGATTTTTTCTCGCTTTTTTTCTATATCAACACCTACCTTGTGCTTGGTGCTTATAATAATAGATACTTTGTTAAACGAATGGCTTATAGATATTTGGTTGCCACTCTTGAGTAATGGTTTGCCATAAGAATCGTAATAAAGAGCGGTGGCATCGTAGCCTAACTCTTTCAGGAGCAAACGAGTTGCTAAAAAATTCTTCTTAGCCGCCTCGTTGTGAATAGCCTCAAACAGGTTTTGCTGTTCAGGCGATAGTGAGACCCCTTGTTGTAATTTTGCAAGGGCTTCCTCTACAGTCCATACATATAAGACTGTGTGAGGATCGATCTCGAATGTTCTTACTAATGGCATATTATTTCTTTCATCTATTCTGCAGCAAAGGTAATTATTTTTTGATAAAATCCAAAGTATGAAAAAAAGTCTTTTTTTCTTTAACATAATTGGTTTGTTAATTTTCTTGAGTTTACTCTTAATTTTTGTGTATAAATTAAGAGTAACATCTGTTTATATAGTTAAAATCCGTCAATATAAGCAATTTAAAATTTAACACAGCTATAAATTAATTTTAACAATACTTTAAGTATTTTATGCTTAATTATCGGTAATTTTCAGGGAATAAAAAAGCACCCTTACTAAAATTAGCAAGGATGCTTCAATGAAATGAATTATAACTATCTTATTATTTATAAAGCACTTTTTTTACTGCTTTTACCACATCTTCAGCATTAGGTAAAAACTCTTTCAATAATTCTGAAGAGAAAGGAGCTGGTGTATCGGTAGTGGTGATACGTTGTACAGGCGCATCTAAGTAATCAAAAATATGCTCTTGCACTTGGTATGTGATTTCTGAAGATACACTGCTAAAAGGCCAAGCTTCTTCTAAAATAACCAAACGATTGGTTTTCTTTACAGAATTGAATATAGTTTCAAAATCTAACGGGCGCACAGTACGCAAATCGATGATTTCACACTCAATACCTTCTTTTGCTAATTGTTCAGCAGCTTTGTGAGCCTCTTTGATGATTTTACCAAAAGATACTATTGTAACATCATTACCTGCACGTTTAATATCAGCAACTCCTAATGGAATAGTGTATTCTTCTTCAGGCACTTCGCCTTTATCGCCATACATTTGTTCTGATTCCATAAAGATAACAGGGTCGTTATCGCGTATTGCCGATTTTAGCAATCCTTTAGCATCGTAAGGAGTAGAAGGTACCACTACTTTCAAACCAGGGCAGTTGGCATACCAATTTTCAAACGCTTGAGAGTGAGTTGCGGCTAATTGTCCTGCTGATGCGGTAGGGCCTCTAAAAACGATAGGCACGGTAAATTGTCCACCAGACATTTGGCGCATTTTGGCAGCATTGTTAATAATCTGGTCTATAGCTACCAATGAAAAGTTGAACGTCATAAATTCAACAATAGGACGGTTACCATTCATTGCTGCTCCTACTGAGATACCTGCAAAACCACTTTCGGCAATAGGGGTATCGATAATGCGTTTGGGTCCAAACTCATCGAGCATTCCTTTAGAGGCTTTGTAAGCACCGTTGTATTCGGCTACTTCTTCACCTATTAAATAAACCGATTCATCGCGACGCATCTCTTCGCTCATTGCCTCGCATACGGCTTCTCTAAACTGTATTGTTCTCATTTATATTAAGATAAAAATTGTATGATTAAATTTTTCTTTTTCAAACGCAAAAGTAATAATAATAATTGAATATCCTACATTTTTGCGATTTTTATTTCGTGTTTTTTTTCTAATGTATTGTTTTATAATATTTTATAAATATTGAATTTTGTTGCTCATTTATAAAATACAGGTATAGAGCCCAATATGAAATAACTACCTTCTCTGCAGCAAGTTGTAAAACGAAGCCGACTTTATATAGCTTTGTTTCTTCTTATTGACGGGTATTACTTCTAAAAATCCTAAATCAACTAATTGTTTTAGGTCGGTACGAGCGGTGTGGTTTGAGATGAGGAAACGGTTTTCTATCTCTTTGATGCTGAGTACCCGTTCGGGGTCGTCATAAATAATTTTGATGATTTGTGCCATACGCTCATTCACCCCTGCTATCTTCATAAACTGCGAGGCTTGGAATATCTCTTTCTGCTTTCTGTTGATATAGCTCTTTAGTGCCTCGAAAGCTTTTTCCATAGCCCTGAGTTGATAGGTGATAAAATAACTAAGGTCGTTATCATCGGCTTCGGTATGCAGAAAAGCTTTTTCGTACTGTTTTTTGGTTTCTTTTATAATACGCGAAATAGAAAGGTATTCGGTAAGCCAATAGCCCGATTTGAGCATATACCAGTAGAACACCGCACGTGCTGTGCGCCCATTGCCATCGGCAAAAGGGTGTATAAAGCCTATCATAAAGTGCAATACGCAGGCTTTGATAAGGGGGTGTATAAAGGTATGGGTGCTGGTATTGAAAAAGGTGCAAAGCTGTGCTATAAGTTCGGGTATCTCGGCAGCATCGGGGGGGGTATGTACTACTTCACCATTAGTAAAATCAACTACATAAATATCGTTATGGGTTCTAAAAGTTCCTTCTTCTTCGGGCAAATCGAGGGTTCTGTAGGCTATAAGCTGGTGTATATACTGCAGACGCTCAGGCGTTAGGGGCTCGTGCTTGTGCTGCACTATATGCTGCATAGTGTTGTAGTTGTTCATAATCATCTGCTCAGACTTGCTTTTGGGCTTGATGCCCTTCTGTATCATCTCTTTAGCTTTTTTGCGAGTAGTATTAGCCCCCTCTATTTGGCTACTCGCTATCGATTCCTCAATAATGGAGCTCAACATAAATTTATGTGTATCTACTTCGGCAATCCCCATATTGCTGGTTAGGGTGCCGCCTATATGCATATCAAATGTGTGTAGGGCTTGCTGTATGTAGTCGGTAAGCACGTAGCTAAAGTGGTGCTTGCCAAACTGCAGTGTACGTTCGTTTAGGTGACGATAGAGCTTCACTGCTTGCCATAATTGTTTAGGAGGGATATCTTTAGCCTTGTACTTCAGCTGCGACCAATACAGGTATTCGTTCTGTATTTTCTGTAGAAAACCATTTGATAGTAAAGGTTTTATAAGATTATACGTATCGGTAGCAGGTAAAAAAGGAGGAGGTGTTTCTATCATTGTTATAGGGTTTTGAAATGCAAAAATAAGAAAAATTGCGTGATTTACGGAAAATCACGCAATTTTTCTTATTTTGCTATTCTTTTAAACTACAGTGAATTTTCTTTTGTAAATTTCACTATCTCGCTGATATGTCCAAAAGCAACCCCTACTACAGTATCGGCAGCACCATAATATACAGCTACCTTATCTTCTTCGGTACTATGCAAAGCTGCACAAGGGAATACTACATTAGGCACATCGCCAGTAGTTTCGTACAAGGTAGCAGGCGCTAAAAGATAAGGTTGTGTGCGCGCAATCACTCGGCTTGGGTCTTCTAAATCGAGCAAAGCTGCACCCATAGAGTAACGGAAGCCGTTGCAGGTATTGATTACACCGTGATAGAACAATAACCAGCCTTCAGCTGTTTTGATAGGCACTGCTCCTGCACCAATTTTAGTACATTGCCAAGCACTATCCATAAAAGGAGATACTTTCATCACACAACGATGTTCGCCCCAATACTTCATATCAGGACTATAGCTCACAAAAATATCACCAAAAGGGGTATGCCCATTATCGCTTGGGCGACTAAGCATTGCGTATTTGCCGTTTATTTTTTCAGGGAAAAGCACTCCATTACGATTGAACGGAAGGAAGGCGTTTTCGCATTGGAAAAACTCTTTAAAATCATAAGTATAGGCAATGCCGATAGTAGGCCCGCAATAGCCATTGCACCACGTTACCCAGTATCTGTCTTCAATAAAAGTAACGCGAGGGTCGTACTTATAGTCGGAAGGGATAAAGCTTGTGTTACCCGCTTTCATCACTATTGGGTCGTGGTTGATTTCCCAATGCAATCCATCTTTGCTAAAGCCTGCAAATATGTTCATTTGCACAGCTTTATTATCGCAGCGAAATACACCTGCATAGCCATCGCCAAAGGGTACTACTGCTGAATTGAAGATACTGTTTGAACTTGGAATGTCGTATCTTCCAATAATAGGGTTTTCGCTATAACGCCATAGCACATCGTTACACCCTGCGGGGCGTTCTTGCCAAGGAATTTTATTACTCATTATTTTTTTGTTTTGATTTTTGTTTTTCAACTATTTATAATCATTTGTTTTTGTTGTGTTAGTTTGTTTCTGCAAAGTTAATGTCTAACACTACTATTTTATCATCTTCTTTATTGTAAACACCTCTCAAGAACTGATCTCTAAAATAGAAATTGTAATCCTGATACGAATAGTTGTTGTTAGCAGCTGAGAAGATAACTTGGTTGTTGCGCTTGTTGATGCGCCAAGCTACTTCTACCTTGTAGATAAGACGTGGTTTTTTAGTAACTGATAATTTTTCTTCTTCAATAATAGCCTTGTCTTTCAAAAAACGGATTTTCATAGACTGCATACTGCTGATGCTGTCGCCAACTACAATTTTGTTGATCGCTCCTATGAAGTGTTTGTTGATAAGATCAAGGCGTTCCTGCGAAAAGACACTCAATGTACTAAAAGACAACAAACAAAAAAAAAGTTTTTTCCTCATAAAAATATATTTAGTTTCTTATTTATATTCTCTTTTTTACTTGGGTTATTTTCTCACTCCGCTTGGGATATTTACAACTCTTGCTTCAAGCCATTCGGCATTGCTAAGGTCGCCCCGCTCACAATTTACAAACATTGGCAAGCGGTTCATCAGTTGCCATATGGGGCGACTCATTACTCCTTGTGCATTTGCCTCAGTAAGGAAGGCGTTGCGCTCTTCTTTATCTTTTAAAATAATAGCATTAAGCCAGTAGTTGCATTTTTCGTTTTCTCGTTCGGCAAAAAACGCAATGCCTTGTTTTTCAAAATAGGCTTTATAGGCTTCGGCTGTAGCCCACTTATTGACTAAAAAGCCGTCTAACTGTTCTAATTGAGCGACTCCTAAAGCGGCATTGATATTGGGCATTCGGTAATTATAGCCTATTTCATCGTGCACAAACTCCCAAGCGTGGGGCAGTTTGGCTTGTGTGGTAAGGTGCTTTGCCCTATGTGCTATGGTTTCATCATTGGTGAGTATCATTCCGCCACCACCTGTGGTAATGGTTTTATTGCCGTTGAAGGAAATAGCTCCTATGGGGGCAAAGGTGCCTAAGTGTTTGCCCTTGTAGTAGCTACCCATTGCCTCGGCAGCATCTTCCACTACAGCGATGTGATAGTGTTCACAAATGGCTATGATTTCTTCTATACGGCAGGCGTGTCCGAAGGTGTGCATTGGCAAGCAGGCTTTGATGCGCCTACCTGTTTGTTTGTGATAACACGCTCCGTTGCGTAGCTGGGTATTATCTTGCAAAAATCGTTCCAATGATGTCGGCGAAAGCCCCATTGTATCTTTATCAACATCTACAAAGGCGGGAACGGCACCCGCATAGACGATAGCATTGGTAGTTGCGATGAAGGTTAGCGGCTGTGTGATAACCATATCCCCCTCCTCTACCCCACTAAGTTTCAGTGCTATATGGAGAGCATTAGTGCCATTCACGCATACTACAGCATATTTTGCAGCTGTATATTCTGCAACTTTTTGCTCGAAGAGGTCAACAAATTTACCTACACTTGATACAAAGGTCGTATCAATGCATTCTTCTAAGTATTTTTTTTCGTTACCTGCAAAAGTAGGAGCGTGTAGAGGTATAAATGCGTCTGGTTCTTGGTAAAGACTACGTATAAAGGCTATGGTTTGGGGTATATTCATTGTGGTTATTAGTTTATTTGGTTAGAAAGTTTCTCAGGAAAACGAACCCTGCTAAGGAGTTTATTTACTTCATTCATTTTTTGCTTAAACTCCTCACTATTTCTGTAATTAGAGATAAAATCATCTTCGTCCTCTCTAAACTTTAGTTTTATTTGGTATTTATCCCACATTTTTTTTTCAAATGCTTTTTGTTCTTCTTTATTCATAACTATTTCATTTTTCGTTGAATTAAAAATCCTATATAATCAGTAGTTGGGGTAAAAATTTCAAATTCTTCATTTGGTAACATTCCATAGATTATAAAATCTTCAAGAGCTTGCGATAGGTACTTAGTAATCCCTCTCCTATATAGTCTATTTCGTGAATGTGTACTGCCTCTTGCAAATATATAAGCTGTAGGATTACTATCTGTAAATGAATAAACTGTAGCAGCAACAGTAGCTAATACTTTTTCGGTATCACCATTATCGGTAACTACTTTATCATCTAACTTACCTGTTAGTGGGTCTCTATCACCCAATACTAAATTGAAAACACCCTTTATGGTTGTTTGCTCATAAAATATTCCCTTTTGTATCTTTCCTTTTTTCCCTTCACTAATGAAAGTAAAACTATTCACTTCCTTATTAGGAAGTATTTCATAACGTGGTAGTTCCATATTGATTAATCTCTTTAAGTATTATCTGTAGTTCAGATAATTTTTGTTACATATTCGGCTTATCCTTCATCACATACTCGGCTGCGCCAGCTCGCCGACTTTCCTTCGCTCAACCTTCGCTCGGCTTTTACATCTTACTATCTAAATAGCGTCCTGTTTCGTGATGGTCGAAATTTACCAAAAATTCTTTCATCAGTGCGGTAATATCGCTCTTCTCAGTAGCAGGGTTGTTGAATAGTTGGGTTAACTTATTTATAAAATTTTCTATTTCAGAAACTTCTTTAAACGATTGCAAACTGATTACTCCTAAAGATGTATAGTTGTTTAAATCTACTTTTTCGCCTTCAGTATAAAACTCTTCATAGGGTTTTTCGCCTGTGGTGTCGCTTTTTGAGAAATAAACGGGGTACCATTTGTCGGTTTCTTTTCTGCTTTCGGCTTTGGCGATTGCTTCGGCTTCGCTTTGGCACTCAAGTGGCGTATAGCCTAATTCTTTGAGCAACTGGGTGGCTATTCCCGAGAAGGTAAGTACTTGCTCTTTCTTTAGCTTCGGAAAGTATATCTGTCCGCTACTACCTAATATACAAGCCATTAGGCATATTTGTCCGCTTTCTTCGGGCGACACAAAATAGCGGGTTACATCGCAAGGGGCTGATAGGGGTTGGTTTTTGGCGATGCGTTCTAAGAATCCTGCGGGCAGCGAGCCGTTGGAAAAGGCTACATTGGCAAAGCGAGCGGTAGTTACAGGGAAGTGTTTGGCATAAGCCATTATCATATCTTCCATAATTTTTTTGCTGCCTCCCATTATATTTACGGGGTTGGCAGCCTTGTCGGTAGAGACGCAAAAGAAGTGTTGTGGGGGGTAATCGCACAATAAATCTAATAGTTTTTTGGCATTTACTACGTTGTTTTTGAGCAATGCTTCTACTGAATATTTATCTTTTTCGCTTCGTACGTGCTTATGTGCCGAAAAATTGGCTACAATATCAAAACCTGCGCGTGCCTTGAACATCTTTACAAAAACTTCATCGGCATAGTTCATCGGGTAGGTTACATAGTCGGTAGGCACGATAAAGGCTGAAGTGCTACGCAACTCGCGCGTAAGTTCGGTAAGTGCGTTTTCGTTGATATCTACAACTACTAATGATTTAGGACTGAAAGGCAAAAGAGCTTTTATAAACGAACTGCCAATAGAACCTGCACCACCAATAACTAATACGCTTTTGCCTTCGATGGCTTTTGCTAATGCTGATTGATGGGCGTGCAAATCTGCCCTAAACATACTTTCAGGACGCTTGGTAACGTATTTATCTATAAACTCGTGGAGGTGTATCATCTGGATATTTTTTGCAAAGGTAGTAAATAATTATCAATTATAGGTAATTTGCTGTGTATAAGCATAAAAAAACTTTGCCAATACTGTGGTAAGCATTGGCAAAGTTTTGGGTGAGATTGAGGAAAAAAATTAAATGGTTTGTAAATAATTTTGATACATCAGTTTAATTCCCTCTTGCAGTTCAATCTTATGTTTCCAACCTAAATTGTGTAGCTTGCTTGGGTCGGTAAGTTTACGCATTGTACCATCGGGTTTGGTGGTGTCAAATTCTATTTCGCCTTCATAACCAATGGTTTGCTTTATATAGTAGGCAAGTTCTTTAATTGTAACTTCCTTACCTGTTCCTATATTGATATGAGTATTGCGAACCTCTTTAGCTCCTAGGGGATAAGTATCTTTGAAATCGATACGCTCCATCACAAATACACACGCATCTGCCATATCTTCACTCCATAAAAACTCACGATAGGGGGTTCCTGTACCCCACAAAGTTACTTTTTGCGCTGTAATACCATATTTAGCTAATATAGCGGCTATTTCATCGTCTGTATTTTGCCCTAAAACGCCTTCTACAGGTCGTTTATCAAGGTCTTTTCGTACGCCTTCCCAATCATTATGTCGCAATAAGTTTGATAAATGTATTTTGCGAACCATAGCAGGTAATACGTGCGAATTTTCAAGGTGAAAATTATCATTAGGCCCATAAAGATTGGTTGGCATTACTGCTATGAAATTGGTGCCATACTGCAAATTGTAACTTTCGCAAAGTTTGATTCCCGCTATTTTAGCAATAGCATACGGTTCGTTTGTATATTCTAAGGGCGAAGTAAGCAAACAATTCTCTGACATTGGCTGCGGAGCCTCTTTAGGATAAATACAAGTACTGCCCAAGAAAAGTAATTTTTTTACCTTATATTGAAACGCTGCGTGAATTACGTTATTCTGAATCATCAAGTTGTCGTAGATAAAGTCGGCACGATACGTATTATTAGCCATAATACCTCCCACTTTAGCTGCTGCTAAGAATACATATTCTGGTTGTTCTTGTGCAAAAAAATCAATCACAGCTTGGTTATCGCGCAAGTCTAATTCTGTACTGTTTCTGCCTACAAGATTAGTGTAGCCTTTCTCTGTAAGATTTTTCCAAATTGCTGAACCTACTAAGCCATTATGTCCTGCAATGTATATTTTAGCGTTTTTATCCATTATTCAAAGTAATTCATTATTGTAAAACCACCTTCTTTGAGGTAAGCATCGCGTTTGAAAAGTTTAATGTCCGAACGCATCATATCTTCTATCAATCCTTTAAGGTCATATTGTGGTTTCCATCCTAAAACTGTCTGTGATTTTGTAGGGTCTCCAATAAGCAAATCTACCTCTGTTGGTCGGAAATACTGAGGGTCAACTAGTACTACAGCTTCATTTTTAGCTATTTTATCTTCTATATGTGCAAGGTACTTTTCACCTACTTTTTCACTAAAAACAGCTTTGTTTACAGCTGTTATATAGCCTTTTTCATTAACTCCTTCGCCTTTAAATTCTATGGTAAGTCCTATTTCTTGTGCTGCTAAGCTAATAAAATCACGAATAGCTGTGGTAATACCAGTAGCAATTACATAGTCGCTTGGAGCATCTTGTTGCAAGATAAGGTACATTGCTTTGATATAGTCTTTAGCGTGCCCCCAGTCGCGTTGTGAACTGAGGTTGCCCATATAAAATTTTTCTTGCATACCTAGGGCGACTCTACTAAGCGCACGGGTTACCTTACGAGTTACGAAAGTTTCGCCTCGTATAGGCGATTCGTGGTTAAACAATATACCATTAGAAGCGTGCATTTTATAAGCTTCACGATAATTCACGGTAATCCAATAGGCGTAGAGTTTTGCAACTGCATAGGGTGAGCGTGGGTAGAAAGGTGTTTTTTCGCTCTGAGGGACTTCCTGTACCAAACCATAAAGCTCAGAAGTAGAAGCTTGGTAGATACGAGTTTTTTCAGTAAGTCCCAACAAGCGTACCGCTTCAAGGATACGAAGGGTGCCCAAGCCATCTGCATTACCTACATATTCTGGGGTTTGGAAACTCACGTGTACGTGGCTCATCGCTGCAAGGTTATAGATTTCATCAGGTTGTACCTCTTGGATAAGACGCGTAATATTCATACTATCGGTAAGGTCGCCGTAATGAAGTATAAGATTTCTATTTTCAAGATGAGGGTCTTGGTAAAGGTGATCAATACGATCAGTATTAAACAAAGAAGAACGGCGTTTCATACCATGAACCTCATATCCTTTTTTAAGCAGGTACTCTCCGAGATATGCTCCGTCTTGCCCTGTGATACCTGTTATAAGAGCTTTTTTATTCATTTCCAATATTTTTTGCAAAAGTACAAAATTTATTTTATTTTCCTTGATAGATTTTCAATTATCTTCCTCCCGTAATGATACTATACAACTTAGGTGTATATTTTTGCAGTCCTTTAGCAATAATAATACATAAGATTATTGTAATAATGGCATTGAAAAAATAGAAAAAAGGCAAAAACAACTCATTCTTTCTAATAATAACATTTGATATTTTTTTAAACGTACTTAACAACAAAGGTTCGTGTATTAGGTAAATGAAGAAAGAGTAAGATGAAAGAGTAAATAAAATCTTACTAGGAGTTTCGCTCTTTATACAAATGTCATACAAACTCCAAATAGAAATTCCTCCCATTATTATGCTGATTTTTAGTAATATATCAGAAATTTCATTATTAATACCTAACTTTATATTGACTATTGATTTTATTGTAAGAGCTAACAACCAAACAAGAGTTATAAGATAATAAACATTTCCTTTTCTTTTTTGTAACAAAATAGCTTCATTCGAGAAAATATAAAAGGAAAAAGATGTTATAGGTAACCATAAAAGAACTAGTATAAATATAAAATATACTTTTAAGAACTTAAAAAGATAATGTATAAAAGGTGCCAAAAGAATCAATAGTATCAAATCACGTAAAAACCATAACTGATATGGTAAGGGATCTATAAAAATAACTTTCAGAGTATCTGTTATAGAATTATGAAAGATATTAATACTTTTGTTAATATAGTGCCCAAACAAAGGGTCTAATATAAAAGTATAACATAAAACTATAAAAAAAGACATTAATAAATAAGGTAACACTAATGTTTTAAGTCTTTTTTTAGTTTTTATTATATAATCATTTGTTGTGTTTTGGTAAGACAAGAAATAAAGGTAGCCTGAAATTGTAAAAAAAATAGGTACGGCTACACGAGCCACTCCTTGACTAATAAAATACTGCAAAAAAGCTATGGCTTCAGACATTAGAGTATTATTTGTAGTAGTTTCAATGTAGGAATGAATAAACACCACTAATACCATTGCTATTAGTGATAAAATTTTTAGTTTATTACTAAGATAAGTATTCATTTTCTTAAATATTGTAGAGTTTTTGAGAGTGGTTTTAAGATAAATACAAATGGCAAAATAGATAAACCATTATCTTTCCAGGCATTATAGCATTCTATATTAGCTTTAATAATGTTTTTTATACTTTGGTTACTAGCTCCTCCTACTCGCATTTTTACCAAGGTTTCAGGTATATATGCGACTTTAATTCTATTTTTTTCTATAAAACGTAGCATTATTTCGTAATCTGCTCCTATTTTATACTTCAGATTAAAGTTGCCATACTTATCATATACTTCTTTTTTCACAAAAAAAGTTGGATGGGCAGGGTGCCACCCTTTTTTAAACAAACCTTCTTTATAAGCTTTAGATTCCCAATAGCGAACAACTCTATTGGTGTTCCTTGCGTCTACATATTCTAAATCTCCATACACTCCTTCATATTCTCCTTCTTGAAAAGTTTTTACGACTTTCGCTATTACATCATTTGAATTATAAAAATCATCTGAATTGAGAATGCCAACAATATCACCTGTAGCAAGCGCAACTCCTTTATTCATTGCATCATAAATGCCTTTATCAGGCTCTGAAATTATTTTTTTTACTCTATTGGGAGTGTTTCTTATAAGCTCAAGTGTATTATCTTTAGACCCTCCATCTATGATAATATGTTCTATATTAGCGTAATCTTGTTTATTGACTGATAAAATTGTATCAACAATTGTTTTTGCACTATTATATGTAGGTGTAACAATACTAACTTTCATAATCAAATATCTTTAATATTCTTTCTTTATGGATTTTATTTGAATAAAACTTAAAATATCGCTTTTGTAAGTGTTCTGATAGATTTGTTAATGTTTCTTTGTCTGTTTTTAGATATAAATAAATTGTTTTTTTTAGCCCTTCCAAATCCTTAGCTTGAAACAAAAACGGGTAATCATCTCCTAACATATTTCTAATATCACCAACGTCAGAAGCTATTACTATAGTACCACACATCATAGCTTCTAAGATAATTAAGGGTTGTCCTTCATTATAAGAAGGTAACACAAGAGCATCGGCATTATGAATTGTATTAAACTTTTCTTCTATTAAAACACTATTTATATGTACTGAATTACTTTGATAAGTTCTTATTTGTTTTTCTAACTTTTTATCAGTAAAGCTCCCATAGCAATTTAGTGTCAAATTATTATCTTCTATCGTTTTGAAAACATTTAACAAATCTATAATTCCTTTTTCAGCTATATAGTTTGATAAATATAGTAAGTTGTTCTTATTATTTTCTCTTATAGGATATTCCTTCTCAGGAATAATAGTATTGGCTAAATAACATACCTTCGTATTCCCTTCTAAATGCTTAGGAACTAAAGTTTCACTCAAAAAAATAAGTTTATCTGCTCTTTTTACAAAAAAATTAATAAGCAATTTAGAAATAATAGAATGATTATAAAAAGATTCAAAATCGCCGCGATGAATATGAAAAATCGCCTTACCTTTACTTTTTTGTTTAAAAGCTATTAAGTAAAGAATATTCTTAAGCATCCCCAAATATGATATTGCCATATTAGCATAAAAAAAATCAAAACATGTTTGTCTGACTCTTTTTCTAATTTGTCTTATAATATAGTATATCTGCTTTATTTTTGAAAGAGCAAATTGATTGTGATTAGACAAAGGAATGTATTCTTCAATAGGAAATAGATTAAAACACTGTGAAAGTATTTTAATATTCATAGCACTAGAGTTACTTACTCCGTGAATAGTTTTAGGAGGCAATTCACCCACGAATAGTATGTTTTTCATTCTTTTTCAGAAGTAATGTTGTTGCTAAATATAAAGGGACTATATAAAATGATATTTTAAATAAGCTTATTATATTATATCCAACCCAGGTGGGAAATGTTACTAATACCATCACAGTATAAAGTGTAAAAACTAAGCTTTTTGTGTTCTGTATTCTATTAATAACATATGAAATAAAATATGGTATTAGTATAACTCCTACATAAGACAGATAAAAGTAAGAATAGGCACTAAGGAGAGCACCTCCTCCCGTATGAGCTATATTTTTCTGAATATAAGTTATTACTGAAGCTTTGGCAGGTAACCAAGAATAAGGTATAACCAAAGAAAGAACATTATAAAAAAACATTTCTATGCGTGTAGAAATATTCAATGTATCAGATAATGCTGTGTTATTAAGTACTGACGAGGAATAAAAAATATCATTTTGATTTCCAAAAAACTCTATATATGTTGTTAAAAAATCTTCTTTAAAAGGTAAAAATAATAATTCTGCAAAAGAAGAATTGAGAGCTAACAAAGGTTTAGTGCGAATAGCCCCCATTAATATAAAAAAATACAATATAGGTAAAATCAATACCCCTATTCTTAAAAGCGAAAAATTATTTTTTCTATTATCATAGTATAATAAAAAAAGTAAAAGCCCCAACATTAACACACCCATCCTTCCTCCATATAACAACAACTTAACTGACATCAACAAAGATAACATTAAAATTATCCGTTTAAAAATCAACTCTTTCCCACTATATATATACAAGAGAGGCACTAATATAACAAAATACATTCCAAATCCTCCTAAATTACTATTATTACCTTTTTGTCCATAGCCACCTGTTTCTAAAATTGTTTCCCCTTGTATGGAAAATATCAAGAAAAATAGAAAACAAGCACATAATAAAAGAAATATTTTCACATTCTTCCTCTGAGGTAACTTTTCACTGATATATAATTTCTTCTTAATAGGATGTAGAAATATATCTAAAGCAAATAGAAATATAGCGTGTATTTGTAAGGTTTCATAAAAACCTCCTTTAGGAGGGTAGTAAAATATGTATTGTCCCGCAAAAAAGAACGGAATAAGATTAATTATATATGAAAAAAGAAATAAACACATCAAGAGTATAGGCAAACTCTTATAAGTTTTAAATATAATAGAAAGATTGGCTACTATCGCTAAAGACAGTAACAATTTAGGAGATTCTTCAAAAAAAGAATACAAGATTACCAATATGTATATTAGCAATCTTACAAAAATAGAAAGCAAATAGCTATATGACATCATTCTATATTTAGCAACTTGTTCTGTTTTTATCTTTTACTTATATTATAACAACTACTATACTATAATTTATCTTCTCTCATTTGATGTATAAAGTTTTCAATTCTTGTGTTTTTATCAAAATTATTCAAATAGATCTGAAAACTATTTAATCCATATTTATCAAACATTTCTTTTTCTGATATTAGTTTTTCATATTTTTTCTTAATTTCATTAGGATTATATGGATCAAAACTATATCCATTAACACCTTCTTTAAGAGCTTCGTAGTGATTCCCACAATAGGTTGATATAAATAAAGGCATTTTCATCTTTAAAGCTTCTACAACAACCAAAGGAGAAGCGTCTGTAAATGATGATAATAAGAATATATTTGCCTTATTATATAATTCATTTATCTGTTGATAGTCTTGAAAGCCCAATAAAATTATATTCTCCCCTAAATTGTTCTTGTCAATATACTCTTTATACAAGTTTTCATCATCCCCATCTCCTGCTATTAGAAATATAGCTTTTTTTATATTCTCAACACCTATAGCATTAAAAAAGTTAAGTATTCCTTTTATAGATTCTATCAAACGTGCCGGCATAAAAAAAACCGGTAATGTATTTTGTTTACGCTTTTCTAAATAATTACTTTCTAACTGAAATACATTTTCATCAATTAAATTAGGAAGATGTACAAATTTTTTAGGCTTAATATTCCATTTTTCAAAAGTTAGCTCTGCCATTTTCCCTGGTACTATAAAATTGCCATCAATAGTATTAAAAACAAAATTTCTAATAGTCCTTTTTATTAAACTATCTTTCCTAGCTCCAAGTGTATTCATATTAGCTTCAGACCATATATGAAACCTCTTTTTAGTAATTCCTAGTCTTTTTAAAACACACAAAGTAATTACATTTATATCATTCCAAGAACCTCCTAGAATAAGTTCAGATTCTTTTTCTTTCAAAAGTCTACAAACAAGAAAAGGATTAAAATGAAAATGAAATCCTATTTTCTTAAGAAAAAAATAGAACCCTTTTGTATCAATAAAATGAGGATAATTTAGCTTTTTTAAGTCAATCCTCCAACTTCTCCCCATTTCACTTTCTCTCATATAAAATACTTTAAAATTGAACCCTTTTGTGAAAAGATCATTAAAAAAAGATACTCTATATGGAGCTATAATGTTCTGTATAAAAATATATGTTTTCATTCGAAAATATCATTTAATAATTGTTTAACTCTACTATCTATATCATAACCACTTTGTGCAGCTCTGTTTTGGCTATTCTTCCCAACTATTTCATAACGATTATTTTGCAAATAATATGTCGCTTTTTGTACCAAATCATCAGGAGTGTCAAAAAAGACTATTTCATCATTCTCTTTATATAATCGTTGTAAGGCAGGGGTACGCTCTGAAAGCATCATTGTTCCACAAGCTGGTATTTCAAAACAACGGCGGGTATATTCATCGTTGTTACGCTTAGACATAAATACTAATGATATCTTTGCCTTGCTAATAGTTTCATAGTATTCTTTTTCATATATAGGATATATATATTTATTATAATGCGACAACTTATTTTCCCAACCTGCTCCAAAAACAGCAATAGATATATTTGCTTGGCAAAGAGCATCAATACACGTTACTCTGTGATCTTTTTCATAGTGTCCTATGAATATAATATCATATACTTTTGTTTGAGGTTGCTGTGGTAATTGTGAAGGAATATAGTAAGGCATAAATAGCTTTACTTGCTTAGCGCCAGCTGTCTTATATTCCTCTATATTCTTTTGTCGATACACAAAATTTAGGTCAAAAAAAGGTAATCCTTTTACAAAATATGTCCATAATCTACGCTGGTTCATTCTATTTTTCCAGCTTACTTTTTGCAAGTTTTTTTTATAAAATTCAGAAAAAGGGTCATCATTATTATATGATACCAAAGTTGTGCTTACAGTCTTTTTTATCAACCACAAAGTAATAGGTAGCACCATAGTGCCTCGCCACACTAATAGTATATCAGGTTTTTTTATAAAAACTTTTATCCATAAGCACAAGTTCATTAATAAGGTACAAATCCCTACAAAAACAAAATGTCTTTCTATTTTACCTATAATATTAGAAAAGTATTTTTTAAAATGAAACTCTTGAATATCATTATATCCCAATCTAGAAAGGCTTTCAATGACAGCTCGTTCATATATGTAATAAGAAAAGTCTCCTGCTATAAATATTTTTTTCATTGAATAAGTTGCAAATTATTTTTTAGCTTTCCAATTTCTTTTTTAAGTATAAATGAATAATATATAAAGATAGTTATTTGGGTGAAGGTATTTGCTATAGCAGCTCCTAATATATCCCAAATATGTATAAAAATAACATTCAATATGATATTTGCTATTGCCGCAAAAAAAGTCACTTTCAATATTTTTTTCTCTTGTCCCATACCTATTAAAGTATAAGAATTAACCATTGATAGAGCATTAAACATAATAGAAAGAGATAAAATAACAGAGGTAATAACTACTTCCATTGAGTTAAGATCATATAATAGTTCTATTATATATTTATTAAAAAAAACACTAAAAAAAACAAATAAAATAGTAATAAATAATATTAGCTGAAATTGTCTTTTTCTTCTTTCTATAAAACCTATAAAATCTTTATTATTTAAATAATTCCGTATCTCAGACAAATAAATAAAGCTAAAAATACCTATAGAGGGTAAGACAAACATTGTAATAGAAGTTGCTATTTTATAAAGTCCTACTGAGGTATCTCCTATAGAATATTTTATCAAAATAGTGTCTAAATTACCATATATTTGAGTCATTAATGATGTAAACATTAGTATTTTAGAAGCATTCAAATATTTTAATATTTTGTCTACTCTAACCTGATCATAAGAAATTTTCTTCAATTCTTTTAAAACAAAGAAAATAGATGTACCCCACGAAAATAAAGACAATAACAAAAAACTAGATAATGTTTTAGGTTGAAAAAGAACTAAAGCTATTATTAATAAACTTATAGGTAAAATATTAGGAAAAAAAACATATTTATCTAATTTTCTAAGTCTTAAGGAATATATACTTATCTGAATAAAACTTGTAAATAAAGAAATAATATAAATACAAGCAAGATTAGAGAACTTATATCCTATATTTAAAAAAATAGGAAGTAAAAAAAGAAAAATAATAAATGTTGACACTATTATAGTAATCAAAGCTACTAAATAATCTTTTACAATAGCATTTCTTAAATAGTTTGTTAATATTCCTCCATAAACTACAGCAAGAGTCATATTCATAATTGCTAACAATGAATAATACCCCCCAGAAATCTCTACCCCAGAAACTCGTACCAAGACAACTCCTAACAAGAAACCTAATAATTGGGCACTTAGCTGTCCAGATACTTGATATAAATAAGTAGGTTTTACAATATGTCTAAATATTTTCAGCATTTTCTAAAAAAGCATTTTCTCTTTTTACTTTCTTATATAACTTATAAAATAGCTTCAACAAACTAGAAGGAGCTTTTGTTATTATCCTATAATAAAAAGGAAGTTTATAAATTTTAACTATATCTATCAATTCCTTTTTCACAGTCTCTCCTTTTTCCATCCTATAGAAATAGAAAGGTCTTAAAATACTTTTACTAAAAAGTGTCTTCCTATATAAATCAATATACGAAATATCACTTTCTTCTAATTTTTTATATATATATAACTCATCTCTTACAAAAACTTTAAATACATTATCAATGTTTTGAGTAAAATGGCTTCCATTAGAAATATCTTGAAAAACTAAAACATCTTTTGATATATTAAATCCATATTTAGACTCATATAGCAAACATACTAATTTATTTGTATAAGCATTATAGTTTAGAGTCTCATCTTTTTCTATAACATTTAAAAAGATATTTACTAATTCATTTGTTTTTAAGATAAAAGAAGTAATAAAACCTGCTCCCAAAGCCTCTAATATAGTATCTTCTTTAATACTAAAAGTCTCTATTAAATCGCTTTTCTCTTCCTTTGCAAGAGAAATATCAAATTTCTTAAAGTTTTTACGCCTAAAATAGAAACCCGTTTGCTTGTATGATTTTTCTCGAAAAAAAATCTCTAATGCTTTAGGGTGAAAAAAATCATCATCTCCAAATACCCAAGTCCATTCAGTATCAATTTTCTGAATTCCTTTACATATATTCTTAGTTATTCCTATATTACTACTATTAGTGTAAAAACTAATATTAGGGTTAGATAAAGAAGTTAAAAAATCATTTGTTTTATCTGTAGATGCATTATTCCCTATTAATATACTAAAATTATATCTATCTAGAAACGATAATAAATAATTCAGAGTACGTTTTAGTTTCTCTAACCTATTATATGTTGGTATAAATATTGTTAAATTACCTTTATTCATTTTATACAATTAATTATTTTCAACCCATTCTACCATTTTTTGAATGCCTTCTTTTGAGGTCATTTTAGGTTGCCATTCTAATAGTTTTTGTGCTTTAGTATTATCAGCCACAAAAACTAACTGATCACTCTCTCTAAAAGGAAGCTCTTTATATTGCATTTTTATACCTAAAAGTTCTTCTAACAAAGCAAAGAGTTCTAATAATGAAAGGCTATTTTCTATCCCTCCTCCAATATTGAAAACTTGTCCTTGAGCTTGTTCTATATGCTTTACTCCTTGAAAGTAAAGGTTTACTACATCATCTGCATAAAGCACATCGCGTACCTGCTTCCCATTGCCAGAAATAGTAAATAGCTTTTGGTTTGTTTTCTGCTTAATTTCTATTGCTTTTTGCACAAACCAACCAATCCAACCTTGATCAAAGGTAGCGTGTTGATGACTACCATACATTGATGAATGTCTAAATACTACTGTTTTGAGTCCATAAATACGATGAAAATCCAGTAAATATTGGTCAGCAGTTCCCTTAGAACACCCGTAAGGCGAATGAAAATCTAAAGGATAACTTTCAGGAAATCCATTAGGATATTCTTGACATAGATAGCGCATCTGTCCTTCTTCAAAAGTAAGATTAGCAAAATCTCCATATACTTTATTAGTTGAAGAATATAATATACAAGCATTAGGACAATATTTTCTAATGGCATCCAATAAGTTAAAAGTACCGATTGCATTCACTTCAAAATCCAAACGTGGATTTTCTATAGAGGTGGTCATCGCTACTTGTCCTGCCAAATGAAAGATAATATCAGGCTGCTCTTTCTTGATAACAGTCTCTACATCATTAGTATTGCGAATGTCATAAGGATAATAAGTAAAGATTCCTTGTTTTTTGAGCCACTCTAAGTTTTGCGAACTACCATAACGAAAAAGATTATCTAAAACTACTAATTCTTCTCCTCTATTTAATACTTCTTGCGCTAGGTTGCTGCCTACAAAACCACAGCCTCCTGTTATCAAATATTTCATTTTATTTCTTTTTTTACAAATCGTTCTATATTTTCTTCTAGAGTCCTTTTAGGTTGCCATCCTAAAGAGCACAACACACTATTATCTACCTGAGGTTCCATAATCTCACCCTCTCGGTAAGGAAGTGCTCCAAAATTCAATTGGGTTTCAATCGGGCTACCTTTTAGTTTTTCTAATGTACTTTTTACCAGTGTTACAAAAGTTTTTACAGGGGTAAGCACTCCAGTACATACTTCTATATCATTAAAGGCTTTTAATTGTGATGCTTGTTCTAAACAAATAAGATAAGCATTTACCACATCGTCTATATAGATAAAATCGCGTTTTTGTGTGCCTGCGGTGAGTGGTATATATGGCTTTTCTTGCTGGAGTTCGTTCAAAATCCAAGAAGTGAATTTATCATTACCATCTTGCTCACCAAACATATGTTCTAATTTTAGGTTTATTACTTGTATCTTATCAGAAGCTACTTGCAGCCACTCTTCAAATTGGTTCTTTGAAAGAGCATAAGTGTTTATTTGTCTATTCAACAATGTGCCCGTATTAAAAAATGTTCTGGTATTAAAGTTTATTGCTGTATTAAGCAATTCAATACCAAACATTAAGTTTGTTTCAAGTATCTTTTGTATACTCTCTCCTTTTCTACCATACACGCAAGCCGTATGAATAACAATATCTATAGGCTGTTTTTCAAAAGCCGTTTGCAAGGGTACACGATCTATATCATAGCTTTTAAAGGTGTTTTCAAAACCTTTTAAGCGCCACATATCAGAGGTAGAGCGCTTGAGTACTACTACTTCATAGCCCTTATTTATCAATGCCTTCAGTAAATGGCTCCCCAAAAAACCTGTCGCTCCTGTTAAAAGTACTCTCATAATTTGGTTACCTATCGTAACAACTAAAAATTCACCCCAAAATATTCTTCTAATTTCTCAGCGATATACTCTAAATGTTCCTCCCCTAAAGCAGGATAAATACCTACCCAAAAGGTTTGGTTCATCGTAATATCAGTATTAGTAAGGTCTCCTACTACACGATATTCCACTCCTTTAAAATAAGGCTGCTTAGTAAGGTTACCTGCAAAGAGTAAACGTGTACCTATTTTGTGCTGGTCTAAGAAACGGAGCAAATCCACCCGAGCGGTACCAGATTCTTCTTTAAGGGTAATAGGAAAACCAAACCACGAAGGGTCGCTATTAGGGGTTGCCTCTGGCAGATATAAAAAGTCAGTAAGTGTTTGCAATCTATTTTTTAGATAAGCGAAATTCTTACGGCGTTTTTCTATAAACTCCTCTACTCGGTCTAACTGAGCCAAGCCACAAGCAGCCTGCATATCACTAATTTTTAGGTTGTAACCTAAGTGTGAATACACATATTTATGGTCATAACCAAAAGGCAAATCGCCGTGTTGTTGCGAAAAGCGGCAGTTGCAAGTATTGTCGCAACCTGGTGCACAATAGCAATCACGTCCCCAATCGCGGAAAGACTCAGCTATGGTTTTTAGCTCTGCATTGTTAGTAAATACTGCCCCTCCTTCACCCATTGTGATATGGTGAGCAGGATAGAAACTCAGAGTAGCAATATCGCCAAAAGTACCTACTTTTTGTCCGTTATAGGTAGCACCCAACGCATCACAGCAATCTTCTACGAGCCAAAGGTTATATTTCTCACAAAGAGCTTTTATTTTCTCTAAGTTGAAAGGGTTCCCCAAGGTATGAGCGAGCATTATCGCCTTTGTTTTAGGGGTAATAGCTTGTTCTATAAGGTCAGCATTTACATTATGTGTGTGTAAGTCTACATCTACAAATACTGGTATAGCTCCAAACTGAATAATAGGGTTCACCGTGGTAGGGAAACCTGCCGCTACACCTATTACTTCATCACCTTTTTTAATAGCACGATCACCTAATTTAGGTGAAGTAAGTGTACTAAAAGCCACTAAGTTAGCTGAAGAACCCGAATTTACCGTAATACAATATTTTACTCCTAAAAAAGCAGCTAATTTTTCTTCGAAAGCACGGTTAAAACGCCCAGTGGTAAGCCAAGCATCAAGCGAGGCATCTACCATATTTTTTAGTTCTTGGGCTCCTAACACCTTCCCTGAAGGTGGTATAACAGTAGTGCCCCCCTCAAAAGGCTTTGGTTTGTAAGCCTCTTGGGCGTATTTTTCAACTAATTGAGCTATTTCCTGCCTAATGGTGTCTAAAGTCATTTATATTTTATAGTGTTTTTTGTTGTTAGTTTTAATTATTGTATTTCTCTATTTCTTGCAAACACCTTGCTTGCATATCAGTCCCTTGTAGCCACGAACGGTGCCAATGTACTATTTGCTCCAAGGTTTGCTCTAATCGCCATTTAGGGTGCCATTTTAGGCGCATTGCAGCTTTTGAACAATCAAGTTTCAGAAAGTTAGCTTCGTGAGGTTGTTCACTTTTATCTATTTCATAGTGCGCTCCATCTCCCCAAAAATGTACCATCTTATCAAGTATCCACTGCACGGGTTGGCAATCATCGTCTTTAGGACCAAAGTTCCAACCTTCAGCAAAAGCCTTCCCATCTTGCCACAAACGTTGTGCTAGCACTAAGTAGCCTGAAAGAGGTTCTAATACGTGTTGCCACGGACGAGTAGATAGCGGATTGCGAATGATCACGGGCTGTTGTTTCTCAAAAGCGCGCAGAATATCAGGTATCAATCTATCTTCAGCCCAGTCGCCACCTCCTATCACATTACCCGCACGTGCTGAGGCTACAGCTGCTGTATCAGAAGAGTGAAAAAACGACCGTTGGTAAGCCGAAACTACCAATTCGGCACAACCTTTACTATTACTATAAGGATCGTGACCGCCCATAGGTTCGTTTTCACGATAGCCCCATTCCCATTCACGGTTTTCATAACATTTGTCAGTAGTAATTACTACTATCGCTCTTAAGTGCGAGGCATAGCGCGAGGCTTCAAGTACATTCACAGTACCCATCACGTTGGTACTATAAGTCTCAATAGGCTCTTTATACGAAAGTCTTACCAAAGGCTGTGCTGCTAAGTGTAGCAATATATCGGGGTTAAAAGTGCGTATGCTCTCCGAGAGTTTGCTGAAATCGCAAATATCGCCTATCTCACTCTGCATATGCTGTGCTACTTTGGCTTCAACAAAGAGAGATGGATTTGTAGGTGGAGTTAGAGAAAATCCCTTTACCTCAGCTCCCATCTGTTGTAACCATAGCGATAGCCACGAACCTTTAAAGCCCGTATGTCCTGTGATAAATACACGCTTACCTTTCCAAAAATGAATATCTACTTTTCCTATTGCCATACCTTCCAAGGAGCTTTATCTGTCTGCCACAATTCTTCTAAAAGCGTTTTATCACGGAGCGTATCCATTGGTTGCCAAAAACCTTCGTGCTTATAACACATCAGTTGTCCATCAGTTGCTAAGCCTTTTAGGGGTTCTTGTTCCCAAATAGTGCTATCACCTTTTATGCGCTCTATTACTTTTGGAGAAAGTACAAAGAACCCTCCATTGATGAGCGCTCCATCTCCTTTTGGTTTTTCTTGGAACTTCATAATCTGATTATCTACTATATCCAAAGCTCCAAATCTACCTGGGGGATATACTGCTGTAAGAGTAGCCTCCTTACCGTGTGCTTTATGAAAAGCTACTAATTTAGCAATATCAATATCAGCCACTCCATCTCCATATGTAAAGCAAAAAGCCTCCTCATTAGCTATATAAGGCAATACCCTTCTCAGGCGTCCACCTGTCATAGAGTGCGCACCTGTATCTATAAGAGTAACTTTCCAAGGTTCAGCACGTTTTTGGTGTACGTGCATCTCATTATTTGCCATATCAAAAGTAATATCCGACTGATGTAAAAAATAATTAGCAAAATATTCTTTAATAATATAGCCTTTATAACCACAACAAATAATAAACTCATTAATGCCGTAGTGCGAATATATTTTGAGAATATGCCATAAGATAGGCATTCCTCCTATTTCCACCATTGGTTTGGGTCTCAAGGCTGTTTCTTCACTCAATCGTGTGCCGAGACCACCTGCTAAAATTACTGCTTTCATAAAAAATTAATCTACTTATTACCTGCTACAAATGCATCAGCAAAAAAATTTTCTTCCTTCAATCCTTGTCTAGTTAGAAGTTCCTGAGCACTTTGTATCATTACCTCACTACCACAAGCATAGACTTGTGCTGTAGGCCAACTGATAGCCAGTGCTGAAGCTATCTCTTGTACATACCCTTTTGCTCCTTGCCAATTGTCCTCACGAGTCAATACTGATATATATTCAAAATGAGCAAAAGTAAAATCAGGTTTCCAAAATAAGTCTTCTTTTTTTCTTCCTCCCCACAAAAGCCATACTTTTTTATTTGCTAATAATTCAGGATTGGCTTGTAGCTGTTCTAAAATAGCTTTTATAGGTGCAATACCAGTACCTGTAGCTAATAATACAACATCAGTGCATATTTCATTATGCCGGTAGAAAAAAGTTCCTAAAGGACCCTCTACTCTAAGCAAATCATTAGGCTTAGCCTCATTAAACCAATAGTTACTAAACAAACCTCCTTCATAATTGCGAATAAGGAGTTTCAACTGGTTTTCTTCATATTGACTATGGCTAATAGAATAGCTACGTTTATGTCCATTCCTGATAATATCTACATATTGTCCTGCTAAAAACTGAAAATCTACCTTAGGAGGCAAACGCAACACTACTTCTACAATATTAGGGGTAACAGCTGCTATACTGCTTATTTTACAAGGGCTCACTTGGGGTTTAGGTAACTTTATTCCCAAATCTTCTACCGCTAATTTTATATCAGAGCGAGGTACTACATTACACGACAGCACATAGCCTGCGGCTTTCTCTTCAGTGGTAAGTACTTGTTCATCTTGTAGGTTCTCTACCTCTCCTTCAAGCACTTTCACTCTACAACTCCTACAACGCGCCTCAAAACATGAATATTCTAAACTAATATCATTATCTAAAGCAGCTTTTAGCAAAGAGGTATTCTGATCGCAAGTATAGGTTGTGTCGTTTTTTAAATGTATGGTATATTTCATTATTTATAATACTCTTTATACCAAGTTATAAACTGTTTTATACCCTCTTCTATACTTGTTGAAGGTTTATAGTTATAGTCTTTTATTAATTCACTTACATCAGCCCAAGTACGTTTTACATCTCCCATTTGCATAGGATACATCTCTTTTTTAGCTTTCTTACCCATATATTTTTCAATAGTAGCTATAAAGTCCATTAACTTTACAGAATTATTATTTCCTATATTATATATTTTGTACAGAGACCTAAAATCTGTAATAGGTTTTTCTATAATAGTTACCACACCTTTTACAATATCATTAATATAAGTAAAATCGCGTTCCATATCGCCCTTATTGAACACTTTTATAGCTTCTTCTTGTGCAATGGCATTGGCAAATAAAATAGGTGACATATCAGGACGCCCCCAAGGACCATAAACAGTAAAAAAACGCAATCCAGTACTTGCAAACTTATAAAGATGAGTATAAGTATGTGCCATCAATTCATTGCTTTTTTTAGTAGCAGCATATAGGCTTACTGGGGCATCAACTTGATCCTTTTCAGAAAAAGGAATCTTAGCATTCATTCCATATACACTTGAACTACTTGCATATACCAAATGTTTTACTGAAAAATGACGACAACACTCCAATATATTAGTAAAACCCAATATATTAGATTGTATATATGAATCTGGATTTTCAATAGAGTACCTTACACCTGCTTGTGCCGCTAAATTACATATTACCTCAAATTGTTGCTCTTTAACCAATGATGCCAAAGTTTGCTTATCGGTAATATCCATTTTTGCAAATTGAAATGTAGGGTATAACTTGCTGTTTACAAGCTTATTTATAACACATTTATCTTTTTCAATACCTAAAAATGCTAATCTTCCATATTTCAGATTTACATCATAATAAGTATTAAGATTATCAATTCCTACAACTTGATGTCCGTTTTCTACTAAAGATTTACAAACAAAGGCTCCTATAAAGCCTGCTGCTCCTGTTACTAGTATTTTCACCTATGAGAACCGCAATGGCAGTTATTTTTAATTTATTATTTTATTATTTTACAAACTTGCTATAAATTCCTTTATATGCTTTTGAGCTTTCCAGCCAAGCTCTTCTGTTTTTTGGGTAACCACTTCGGCGGTCATACGATTGCCTTTGCGCTCAGGTAACATTTCTATTTTTCCACCAAATAGTTGTGCTATTTCTAAAATTGTATAAGTTTCGGGGCTTCCTATACCATAACCATCGCCTTTACCTTTTTCGCCAACAATGAGTAGCCCTGCTACGATATCATCTATATGGGTAAAGTTGCGCTGCTGCGTACCCGGACTTACTACTGTAAGTGGTTCGCCCTTCTTCATTTTTTCAGTAAAAAGCGCTATAAGGGTTGCATATTTACCTGTACGTATCTCACGCTTGCCATATACATTATAAAAATAGACTATAGCATACTCTAATCCATACCAATTACCATAGTTTTTTACTAACTCGGTATTGGATGATTTGCTCCAGGCATAAGGACTTTGGTCTTTCCCTAATCCCCCATCACCAAATTTAGTACTACTCCCTGCATACACTAATTTACACTGGTGCTTACGGCAAAATTCTAAAACCTTCAGGGTACCTATTTTATTAAATAATAATACCTTATCTATATCTCCAAAGCTTTGCTCTACACGAGAGTATTCTCCCAAATGGTATACAAGATCTGGAACAAAATCTATCAATTCAAAAATATGTTCGGTACTACCTTCTATATAAATAACCCCCTCTACGTGATTATCGCGACTACCAGTAAAATAGTTATCTAATGAATAGACCTGATTATTAGGTTTTTTTGCTAAGGCTTCACAAAGGTTTGAGCCCACAAAGCCTGCTCCTCCTGTTACTAATATCTTCATATCTCTATTTCTATACTCCTATTTGGATATATTCCCAGCCTTTTTGAGGCAAATTGAAAGCGTTGTACTGATTGCGTCCGTCAAAGATTACTTTTTCTTTTAGTAACTTGGCAATTTCTTCAAAGTCGGGAACGCGGAACTCTTTCCATTCAGTAAGTAGCAACAAGGCGTCTGCTTCTTTCAAAGCTTCGTATTTGCTATCTACATAGGTAACCTCTATGCCTTTTAGGTAACACACTTTTGCTTCGTGTACTGCTTTAGGGTCGTATGCTTGTACCTTAGCACCGCGTTTTACCAATTCTTTGATGATATAGATGGCAGGTGCCTCGCGCATATCGTCAGTTTCGGGTTTGAACGACAATCCCCAAACAGCAAACGTTTTACCTGTAAGGTCTTCTCCGTATTTCTTAATTACTTTTTGAGCTATTACGTATTTCTGGCGATTATTCACATTATCTACCGATTCTATCAATTCTGCCTTATAATTGACTTCTTCTGCTAATTTTTTAAGTGCTAATACATCTTTGGGGAAGCACGATCCTCCATAACCGCAGCCGGGGTAGATAAAACTATAGCCAATGCGGCTATCAGAGCCTATCCCAATACGCACTTTGTTTACATCAGCACCTACACGCTCACAGATATTGGCTATCTCGTTCATAAACGATATTTTGGTAGCCAGCATTGTATTGGCAGCGTATTTAGTCATCTCGGCTGAACGAATATCCATTGTTATCATTCGTTCGTTTTGCATATAAAACGGACTATAAAGCTCTTTCATTTTTTTGAGGGCTTGCTCATTATCAGCACCTATTACGACCCTATCGGGTTTCATAAAGTCCTCAATGGCTTTTCCTTCTTTTAAGAACTCGGGGTTGGACACCACGTGAAAAGGGTAACTTACCCCGCGTTTATCTAAAGCAGTTTGCACAGTAGCACGTACTTTATCGGCAGTTCCAACAGGTACGGTTGATTTATCAACTACTATAAGTTCGCCCTGCATAGTTTCGCCTATAGACTGAGCTACAGATAGAACATATTGCAAATCGGCTGAACCATCATCGCCCATAGGGGTACCTACGGCTATAAAAGCTACTTCAGCCTCTTTAATAGCATCCGCTATATTAGTGGTAAAAAATAGGTTTTTATGAGCTACATTGCTTAGCACCATTTCTTCTAAACCAGGTTCGTAGATAGGAATAATACCTTGCTTGAGTTTTTCTATTTTCTCGGTGTTTATATCTACACAAGTTACTTTGTTGCCCATCTCGGCAAAACAAGTACCCGATACTAAGCCCACATAACCTGTGCCAATGACTGCTATTTTCATCGTAATCTTTATTTACAATTTCGCTGCAAATGTACAAACATTTTTGCAACTACCAAAATAAAAAATGTATTTAACAATAATTTTTACACCCTATACATAATTACTCATTTTCGGCGGTCTTATACGCTTCAATAATATGTCGTACTAAAGGATGTCGCACCACATCGGTATCGTTTAGATGGAGGAAAGCGATGCCTTTTACGTTCTGGAGTATGAGCATCGCCTCTTTTAGTCCGGAGGATACTTTACGAGGCAGGTCGATTTGACCTGGGTCGCCAGTAATCATAAATTTGGCATTGCACCCCATACGTGTAAGGAACATTTTCATTTGTGCGTGTGTGGTGTTTTGAGCTTCATCGAGTATGACAAAGGCATTGTCTAAGGTACGTCCGCGCATAAAAGCCAAAGGTGCGATCTCAATAATCCCTGCTTCGATAAAAGCGTTTAGCTTTTCGGGGGGTATCATATCGCGTAGGGCATCGTAGAGGGGCTGCATATAAGGATCTAATTTTTCCTTAAGATCACCTGGTAGGAAGCCTAAATTTTCGCCTGCTTCTACGGCAGGGCGCGTAAGAATAATACGGCGCACTTGCTTTTCTTTGAGCGCTTTTACGGCTAAGGCTACCCCTACGTAAGTTTTCCCTGTACCAGCAGGTCCTACGGCAAAGACCATATCGTTGGTTTGCATCAGCTTGACGAGTTCTTGCTGGTTTTTGGTTTGTGGCTTGATAATTTTGCCATTATTGCCGTGTACGATAATGTTGCTTTTGGCAATGATTGTCTTATCGGGAGCGGCTTCATCTTCAAAGATACGATCGATGATATGGGGGGTTAGCTGGTTGTACTTATTGGCATAGGCAATAAGTTTTTTGATTTGTTTTTCAAAATCATTAAGTTGCAGCGTATCGGCGAAGGCGATGAGCTTGTTGCCTCGTGCTACTATTTTCACTTTGGGAAATAAGTTGCGGAGATGCTTAATATTGCTTTCGTCTTCGCCGAAGAGCAACTGAGGGGATACTTCGGTGAGTTCTAATGTTAATTCGTTTGTTGAATCGTTCATTCGTTGTTTATTAATACTGTTCGAGGAGGTATTTCACCAAATCGGTAGTGGTAACGAGCCCTACTAATTTGCCGTTTTCAACTACGGGTATGGAGTGGAAACTTTGTTGTGATAATATCTCGGCTACTTCTTTGATAGAGGTACTGGCATCAACCGTTAGGGGGCTTTTTGCCATTATCTGGGGTATGGTGTACATATCGTACACTACTGAGGTTACTTCTTCTTCGCCATCGGTCATATCGGCGAAGCTGATGCGCAACAAGTCGGAATAGCTTACGATACCGATGAGCTTATCGCCTTCTACTACGGGTATATGGCGAATATTATGTTTTTTGAATAGGCGTTCGGCTTCGTAAAGTGACTGTGTGGGAGTAAGAACGACTAGGTCTTTACTCATAATCTGTGATACTGGTACTCGTTGTTTCATAATGATTTATTTATTTTGATTTTTTACACTACAAAGGTACGAAATAAAATAATATCTGCCAAATTTTTCTTTATTTTTTTAAATTGTGGGAGGTTATCCTTGCCGACATTCCTTCGTCACATACTCGGCTGCGCCAGCTCTGTGCGAGCCGCACGGGCTTTTATCCTTCGGTGATCCTTCGCTCATCCTTCGCTCAAGGTTCGCT
>NZ_KB291347.1:10197-87630 GCF_000318275.2 Capnocytophaga sp. oral taxon 332 str. F0381 | reverse complement strand
CCTTCGCTCATCCTTCGCTCAAGGTTCGCTGGGGAACAATTTTGAATTCTGAATTCTGAATTTTGAATTGGGGGGGTACGGAGAAGAATTTTGAATTAGGGGGTAGAAAAAGAGCCTGTCCGAAAAGTTTTGTTTTGTGAAGGCGATTTGCCAATCGCCCCTACAATGTGAATAAAAGTGATTGATTATCAGAGTAATTAACTTTGTCAAACTCTGAAAGTTTGCCAAAGTGTGTGCGAAAATGTACTTTTGAATTCTGAATTTTGAATTGGGGGAGTAGAAAAACTTTGACAAACTCTTAACGTTTGCCAAAGTGTGTGCGAAAATATACTATGAGTGGAATTGGCGGGGTGTGAATTTTCGCAATTCAAAATTCGTAATTTAAAATTATTTCGTATCTTTGCAGCTGATATTAGTGATTTGTGGTTTATGAACTTAACTCCTGATTTGGATAAACAATATACTACCGAAACGAAAACTGCATTGCAAGCACAACGCTTGGCTCAAGAGATTGCCTTTGCTCCTATTGCTTTTCAGGTGTCGCACTTGATGGTAAAGTTGGGGGTTTTGGAGGCGCTGTACAACGCTCCGCTAGGACTTTCGCAGGCTGAAATAGCGAATGTTACGGGGCTGTCGCCTTATGCGGTGCAGGTGCTTTTAGAGGCTTCGCTTTCGATAGGGACGGTAATGGTGAAGGAGGACGACTCATTTCACCTTACAAAAACGGGTTGGTATTTGTTGTGCGATAGGACTACGCGTGTGAATATGGATTTTGTACAATCGGTGTGTTATGAGGGGATGTTTCATTTGGAGGAGGCGCTTCGCACTGGTAAGCCTGCTGGACTGAAGGTTTTTGGCAATTGGGCGACTATCTACGAGGGGTTGTCGCAACTTCCTAAAGAGGCGCAGGAAAAATGGTTTGCTTTTGACCATTACTACTCTGACTATTCGTTTGCGGATGCCTTGGGGATTATTTTTAAGACACCTGTACGTAAATTATTGGACGTGGGGGGCAATACGGGTAGGTTTGCTCTGAAGGTGGTGGCTGAGAATGCGGATGTGAATGTTACGATTGTGGACTTGCCTAGTCAGTTGGGGCTGATGCGCAAGCATATTGACGGGCAGCTGGGTGCTGAACGGATAGAGGGATTTGCTTGTAATTTGCTAGCTGAAGCGCCGGTGTTGCCTACGGGGCACGATGTGATATGGATGAGTCAGTTTTTGGATTGCTTCTCGCCTGATGAGGTGGTACGGATACTAAAGGCTGTAGCTAAGGTGATGGATGCTTCGACTCGGTTGTATATTTTGGAGGCTTATTGGGATAGGCAAGAACACGAAACGGGTGCTTACTGCTTGACACAAATTAGTTTGTACTTTACGGCTATGGCTAATGGTAACAGCAAGATGTACTACTCGGCTGATATGATAGAATGTGTGAAACGCGCTGGACTGGAGGTGGTTGCTATTTACGACAATTTGGGTAGCGGCAATAGTCATACGCTTTTTGAGGTGGGAATTTTGAATTATGAATTTTGAATTGGGCACAAGCTGCAAGCTTGCGCCAGCAGGATATAACTGCAGAAAAACAAGAAATGTTTAGCAGAGATAATAAACAAAGACATAAAAATATAGAAGATATAGAAGATGAATAAAGAGCATTTGAGACAATTGGAGGCTGAAAGTATTTACGTTATGCGTGAGGTGGCGGCTCAGTTTGAACGCCCTGCCTTGCTGTTTAGTGGTGGTAAAGATTCTATTACGCTGGTGCACTTGGCGGCTAAGGCTTTTGCTCCGATGAAAATACCTTTTCCTTTGGTGCATATAGATACGGGGCATAACTTTCCTGAGGCTTTGGCTTACCGCGATGCTTTGGCTGCTGAGTTGGGGGCTGAACTAATCGTGCGAAAGGTGGAAGATACTATCGCTGCTAAAGGACTTACTGAACCTAAAGGTAAATTTGCTTCGCGCAACTGGTTGCAAACGCATACTTTGCTGGATACTATTGAGGAATTTCACTTTGATGCTTGCATAGGGGGTGCTCGCCGCGATGAGGAAAAGGCTCGCGCTAAAGAGCGTTTTTTCTCGGTACGTGATGAGTTTGGGCAGTGGGATCCTAAATTGCAGCGTCCGGAGCTTTGGAATATCTACAACGGACGTATTCAGAAAGGTGAAAATGTGCGTGTATTTCCTATTTCGAATTGGACGGAATTGGACGTGTGGAGCTATATAGCACAAGAGGGGATTGCTTTGCCTTCGATTTACTTTGCTCATAATCGTGATGTGATTGAACACGAAGGACGATTGATAGCGGTATCGCCTTATATACAAATTGATGAAAACGATGTAATACAAAACAAACGCGTACGCTACCGCACTGTGGGCGATATGACTTGTACGGCAGCAGTGGAAAGTAATGCTGCTACCTTGGAAGAAGTGGTGGCTGAAATTACGGCTTCGCGCATTTCGGAACGCGGTGAAACGCGTATTGACGACAAAGTAACAGAAGCGGCTATGGAGGATAGAAAAAAAGGAGGGTATTTTTAAAAGAAATGCTTCATATCTTTGAGACTGACCTTGGTAACACTGAATAGTTAGGAATAAGAGTTGTAATATCCCAAGCGGAGTAATACATATGAGTTATAATAATTAATACTCATTGTATCAATAATAACCTATATTAAAATGAATGGTAAAAAAATAAATATTCTTTTTTTAGGAGGTGCTAAAAGAGTTTCTATTGCAGAAAGATTTATAGAGGCTGGTAAAACATTAGGTTTTGAAGTTTCTATTTTTTCATATGAACTGAATGAGGATTGCCCTATTGCTTTCGTAGGAACAGTAATAAAAGGGTGTAAATGGAGTGATAAATCTATTTTAGATGATTTGAAGAGGGTAATCAAGGAATATAAAATTCATATTCTATTACCTTTTGTAGACCCCGCTACTATTATAGCAGCTAATTTGAAAAATATTTTGCAAGAGGAGGATGTTTTTATTCCTGTTTCTGACATAGATTCTTGTGTTATTTTTTTTAATAAAAAATTATCTAATGAATGGTGTATAAAGAATGATATAAAAGTACCTGATACTAATTTATCTATCTATCCCCTAATAGCTAAGCCTTTAGAAGGCTCTGCTTCTAAGGGGATTGTAGTATTAAATAATGAATCTGAACTTCTAAACCTTTTAAATCGTGAAAAATACCTAATACAGAAATTTATAAAAGGTAATGAATATACTATTGATATTTACAGAAGTCCAAAAACGGGTAAGATATTATCTATAGTACCAAGACAGAGGTTAGAAACTCAAGGGGGAGAGTCAATAAAATCAATTACTATAAAGAATGAAAATATAGAAGCTTTTGCTAAAGAAGTTATTCTAAAAACAAATTTAATAGGGCCTATTACGTTACAAATATTGGAAAATGAGGAAAAAGAACTTTTCTTTATGGAAATTAACCCTCGTTTTGGAGGGGGCGTTTTAAATTCTATTATGGCAGGAGCTGATAGTACGATGTGTTTGTTAAAAGACTTTTTAGGATTGCCTAACTCTTATCAAGAATGGAAGGGGAATTTTATGATGATACGGGCTTTCAAAGAATATTATAAAACAATTTAAGATGCAAATAATAATAGATATTGATGGTACTATTTGTACTGAAGAAAAGACCTATAGTCGTTCATTAGCACGTCCTCTTAAAGATGCTGTTTCTTCTGTAAATGCTTTATATGATGAGGGGCATACCATTATTTTTTATACAGCTAGAACTTGGATGGAGTTTGAAATGACAACCGACTGGCTCAAAAAAAATGGTTTTAAATATCATCAATTGGTAATGGGGAAACCTATTGGAGATGTATGGATAGACGATAGGGCTTTACCTTTTACAAATTGGGAAAGTATGAATAGTATACTAAAAGAGAAAATAAAGAAATGAAAAAGGTAGTAATTATAGCAGAGGCTGGGGTAAATCATAATGCTGACCTGAATAAAGCCAAGCAGCTAATAGATGTTGCTGCAGAAAGTGGTGCTGATTATGTAAAGTTTCAAACTGCAGTTCCTAATTTGGTTGTTACAAAAAAAGGGACTATGACGGAATATCAAATCCAGAACTTAGGGATAAAAGAGTCTCAGTTAGAAATGACTAAGAAAATTCACTTGCCATTATCTGATTTTAAGATTTTATCACAATATGCTGAAACAAAGAATATAAAATTTGCTTCAACGCCCTTTGATTTAGTATCTATAGATACTCTAAAGGAATTAAATATGGATTTTTTTAAGATTCCTTCTGGTGAAATTACTAATTATCCATACTTAGTTAAAGTGGCAAAGATGGGTTTGCCTATTATTATGAGTACGGGAATGGCTACGATTGCAGAAATAAAAGAGGCTGTAAAGGTGCTTACTGATAATGGGGTGTGCAAAGATAAAATTACGATATTGCATTGCAATACAGAATATCCTACTCCTATGGAGGATGTAAACCTAAAGGCGATGCTACATATTCAGCAAGAATTGGGTGTAGCGGTGGGTTATTCTGACCATACTTTAGGAATAGAAGTACCTATAGCAGCGGTAGCTTTAGGAGCTACGGTAATTGAAAAACACTTTACCTTAGACAAAAATTTACCAGGCCCTGACCATAAGGCTTCTCTTGAGCCTAAAGAGCTAAAAGCTATGGTAAGTGCTATTCGCAATATAGAAAAAGCGATAGGAGGCTTGGGGGTGAAAGAGGTATCGGCTTCTGAAGCTAAAAATGAGCCTATTGTAAGAAGAAGCATTATAGCTAATAGGGCTATAAAAAAAGGGGAATTGCTTACAGAAGAGAATCTTATTGTTAAACGACCTGGCACGGGGCTTTCGCCTATGCGATGGAATGAGGTGATAGGTACCAAGGCGATAAGAGATTTTGAAGAAGATGATTTTATTGAGCTATGAGAAAAGTTTGTGTTATAACGGGTACAAGAGCCGAATTTGGCTTGCTACATCATACTATAAAAGCAATTGAAGAGGATAAAACATTGCAACTTCAATTGATTGCAACGGGAATGCATCTTTCCCCTGAGTTTGGTTTAACTTATAAAGATATTGAAAACGCAGGATTTACGATTGATAAAAAGATAGAAATTCTTCTTTCTTCTGATACTCCTGTAGGAATCTCTAAAAGTATGGGGCTTGCAATGATTTCTTTTTCGGAAGCCTTTGCGGAGCTTAAGCCTGATATTATCTTAGTTTTAGGTGATAGATTTGAAATCTTTTCGGCAGTGAGTGCAGCTATGATAGCTCGTATTCCTGTGGCACATTGTCACGGGGGAGAAGCAACAGAGGGGCTAATAGATGAGGCAATTAGGCATAGTATTACCAAAATGTCTCAGATACACTTTTGTGCTACTGAAATATATAAAAAAAGGATTATACAATTAGGCGAAACACCAAATAAGGTTTTTAATATAGGTGCTTTAGCTCTTGAAAATATTTTGAAGTTAAAACTTTTATCTAAAGAAGATTTTGAAACCTCAATTAATTTTAAATTAGATAAAAAATACACTTTTTTAGTTACTTTTCACCCTGTTACACTTGAAAAAGCAACTTCAGCAGTACAAACACAACAATTATTAAATGCGTTGGATAAGATTGATAATTGCAAAATCATATTTACTAAATCAAACTCTGACACTGATGGGCGAATTGTAAACCAAATGATAGAAGAGTATGTGGCTAAAAATTCTTCAAAAGCAGTTTGTTTTACCTCTCTGGGGCAACTGCGCTACCTTTCGGCATTACAATATGTAGATGCTATGATAGGAAACTCATCGAGTGGTATAGTAGAGGCTCCAAGTTTTAAAATTGCTACTGTAAATATAGGTGATAGACAAAGAGGTAGAATAATGGCAGAAAGTGTGATACAATGTGATAGTTCATCACAAGATATTGAAGCTGCTATTAACAAAGCCATTTCGAGCGAGTTTAAAACGTTACTAAAAACTGTAGAAAATCCGTTTAAGGGAGTAGATGCTCCTTCGGAAGAAATAGTTAAAGTTTTAAAAAGTATAGATTTGGAAGATATACTCAAGAAACCATTTTATGATTTATAAGAGATGAGAATAGTTTTTATAGGTACTGTTGATTTTTCATATAGAGCATTGGAGGCGCTTATAGAACATAATTTTGATGTAGTGGGGGTTATTACCAAAAGAAAATCAGATTTTAACGCTGATTTCTGTGATTTAACACCTTTAACGGATAAATATCATATTCCTGTTTTTTTTAGAAAAAAGGATAATGAAGAAGAGCTTATAGCTTTCTTAAAAGAAAAAAAACCTGATGTGATTTATTGTTTTGGTTGGTCGCATATACTTCCCTCTGAGATATTATCAATTCCAAAATACGGAGTAGTAGGTTTTCACCCTACTGAACTTCCCAACAACAGAGGGCGTCACCCCCTAATATGGGCTATTTTTTTAGGATTAAAAAGAACTGCAAGTACATTTTTTATAATGGATGAGGGTGCAGATACAGGAGATATTATTTCACAAGAAATAGTAGCTATAGAAGAGACTGATACTGCTGAAACACTTTATAAAAAAGTAGGTGAAATTGCAATAAAGCAAATTATAGATTTTTCTAAAGAATTTGAACTGAAAGGTGAAAATATAGAAAGGAGAAAGCAAAATATAGCAGAGGGTAATGCGTGGAGAAAAAGAGGAAAAGTAGATGGACAGATAGACTTTAGGATGTCATCGGAAGCTATTTACAATTTGGTAAGGGCATTGACGCACCCTTATGTAGGAGCTCATATAAAATTGGATGGAGAAAAAGAGGTAAAAATATGGAAAGTTATAAAAAAAAGTTGTACTTTTGTAAATTATGAGCCGGGAAAAGTTTTAGAAGTAGAAAACAACAAGATACTTGTAAAAACATATGATGGGGCAATTCAAATTATAGAACACGAGTTCTTAGAACTTCCAAAAAAAGGACAATACTTATGAAAAAAGTTATAGTTATATCGGCACATCCTGATGATGAGATTTTAGGAGCTGGTGGGACTTTGTTAAAACATAAAAAAAATGGTGATAAGATATATTGGCTTATTGTAACTAATGTTTTGGAAAGTTGTGGCTTCTCTAAAGAACGTGTTTGTAGCCGACAAAAAGAAATAGAAAAAATTTCTGAGGCATTGGGTGTAGAAAAGGTATTCTTATTGAATTATCCCACAATGTCCCTTTCAACAAGTACATTGATTGAAATGGTTCCAAAAATATCAAAAGTTTTTACTGAGATAGAACCCGAAATAGTGTATTGTTTGAATCGTTCGGATGCTCATTCAGATCATAGAATTACATTTGATGCAGTAATGGCTTGTACAAAATCTTTTAGATACCCTTTTATTAAACAAGTGCTTATGTATGAATGTATTTCTGAAACTGAATTTGCACCTCAGTTACCTGAAAAAGTATTTATACCTAACTATTTTGTAGACATTTCATCTTTTTTAGAAGAAAAATTAGAGCTGATGAAAATTTATGAATCTGAGGTAGGAGAGCATCCTTTTCCAAGGAGTTTAAGAAATATAGAAGCATTAGCAACTTATAGAGGAGCAAGTGTGGGAGTAGAATATGCCGAGGCTTTTCAACTTATCAAATATATTGACAAATAACAATGAGATCAGACCTATTAATTCATAAGGATAAGAACTTAGTAGAGGGCTTGCAGAAGCTGAATGCTTTACGGAACATCAGTAGGTTGATACTATTTGTGGTAGATGATAATGGGCGTGTGATAGGTTCGGTTACTGATGGAGACATAAGGCGTGCGATAGTAAGTGAACAGCATTTAGAAAAGAAGTTGGGAGATATTTGTTACAAGGGTTTTACTTACCTAACCCAGCTATCTTCGTACCAGAGTTTTAAGAAATACCGTAAGAGCGATATAAAAATTTTACCTATTCTGGATGATGAAGGCAGGATGGTGGATTTGATAGACTTGGAATATACAGAGGCTCAACTTCCTTTGGAGGCGGTAATAATGGCAGGTGGTCGTGGGAAGCGCTTAAGTCCGCTAACGGATACGATTCCTAAGCCGATGCTTAAGCTGGGGAGTAAGCCTATTATAGAGTATAATATAGACCGATTGATTAGTTTTGGGATTAAGAAAATCTATATATCGGTAAAATATCTTGGTGAGCAGATAGTGGATTATTTGGGTGATGGCAGCCAAAAGGGGATTACTATAGAATATGTGTGGGAAGATGAACCTCTGGGTACTGCAGGCGCTTTGGCTCTGATAGATGACTTTAGTACGGAACACGTGCTGGTGATGAATAGTGATTTGTTTACCAATGTGGACTTTGAATCACTATACCTAAAATTGCTAAATGAAGGGGCTGCTATGGCAGTAGCATCGACAGAATACAAGGTGGATGTGCCTTATGCTGTATTTGAGACTAAAGATGGGCGAGTAACGAACTTTAAAGAGAAGCCGAGCTTTATATACCACTCTAATGCTGGTATTTATATACTAGAGCGCTCGCTAATTTCTACTATAGAGCGAGGAAAATATTGTGATATAACGGATGTGATGGAGCGCTTGGTAGCCAGTGGTGGTAGATTGGTTTATGACCCTATTATAGGTTATTGGATAGACATTGGGAAAACAGTGGATTACGAGCACGCACAAGAGTTTATAAAACATTTAGAACGCTAAGCAATGTATAATAATAAAAAAATATTGGCTATTATCCCTGCAAGAGGAGGTAGTAAGGGATTGCCTAATAAAAACATAAAGCCTTTATGTGGCAAACCATTAATAGGTTGGAGCATAGAACAAGCCCAAGCAAGCAACTATATTGATGAGATATTCGTATCGACTGACAGTGCCGAAATAGCTTCGGTGGCTGAGAGTTTTGGGATAAAAGTACCTTTTTTGAGACCTGCGGAATTGGCGACTGATACTTCGCCATCTTCGGAATTTGTACTACACACAATTGATTACTACCGCAGCCAAGGACAGGAGTTTGATTATATACTGCTGTTGGAGCCTACTTCGCCACTGCGTGATGTTGCAGATATAAATACCGCTATAGAGCAGTTATTAAATCATAAGACTGCTAAAAGTATTGTAGGCGTTTCGAAAGTAGAAGCTACTCATCCTACTTTCTTGGTAAATTTATCTAAAGAAGGATTATTAGAGCCCTATTTGGGAGAAATGAAAGTGTTAAGAAGGCAAGATTTAAATGATTTATATTTTTTTGAGGGTTCTTTATATTTATCGGATATCAACTTTTATATAAAAGAACATACTTTTTATCATCATCTTACGCTGCCTTACATAGTACCTAAATATAAAGCATACGAAATAGACGATATAGTAGATTTCTATATTGTAGAAAGAATTTTAGAATTAAAATTAAAAAATATATTATAACAAGATGACTTATAGCGAACGATTAAATAATTTGATACCTGGAGGTTGCCACACCTATAGTCGTGGTGATGACCAATATCCTGAAAATGCCCCACAAATATTTGAAAGAGGTGAAGGGGCTTATACTTATACTCCTGATGGGAAGGAGTTTTTAGACTATGGTATGGCACTACGTGCCGTTACGATAGGCTATGGAGAAAAGAGAATTGCTAATGCAGCTATTGAGCAAATATGGAAGGGTAATAACCTTACACGTGCTTCGGTAATAGAACTAGAAGCAGCTGAGGCGATGGTAGACCTTATACCTAGTGTGGATATGGTGAAATTTGCAAAAAATGGCTCGACTGTAACTTCAGCAGCAGTGAAGATGGCGCGTGCTTATACAGGTAGGAAATATATTATCCGTTGTTTTGACCACCCTTTCTTTTCGTATGACGACTGGTTTATAGGTGATACTGTAATTACTCGTGGTATTCCTAAAGAAAGCCACGAACATACTGTAAACTTTAGGTATAACGATATACAATCATTAGAGGTTTTATTTGCTCAACATCCTAATGAAGTGGCGGGTGTGATTTTAGAGCCTGCTACTACTGAACACCCTAAAGATAACTTTTTGCAAAAAGTAAGAGATTTATGCCATAAAAATGGGGCTTTATTTATTCTTGATGAAATGATTACGGGCTTCCGTTGGCATTTGCAAGGGGCACAAACTTATTATGGTGTAGAGCCTGACCTATGTACTTTTGGCAAGGGTATGGCAAATGGTTTTTCGGTAGCAGCTCTTTGTGGCAAACGCGAGTTTATGAAGATTGGAGGCATTAAAGAAATAGGTGCTGAACGTGTTTTCTTGACTTCAACTACTCACGGAGCTGAGATGAGTGGCTTAGGAGCTTTGGTAGAGACTATAAAATTCTATAAAGAACACGATGTAATAGGACATTTGTGGGATTATGGTACTAAAATTGTTGCTGGGATGAATGCTATTGCTAAAGAGTTAGGTATAGAGGACTACTTTTCAGCAGGCGGTATAGAATGCAGCCCTTATTATCTTACTAAAGATGCTAATAAAGAAGTATCAATGGCTTTTAGGACACTTTTTTCGCAAGAAATGATTAAAAACGGAGTGTTAATGCCTGTAATTGTTTTTTCGTATGCTCATAAGCAAAGAGAATTAGACAGAACATTTGAAGCTACGCGCAAAGCTTTACAAGTATACAAAAAAGCACTTGAGGAAGGAGTGGAAAAATACTTGGTGGGTGAAGTTGTAAAACCTGTATTTAGAAAATATAACTAATGAAAATAGCATTAGTTTCGCTTGACCAGCAATGGGAAAACAAGGTTGCTAACAAGCAAAAAGTAGCAGCTACATTGGCACTTATTGCATCGCGCTGCACTGATATAGATTTGGTGGTATATCCTGAAATGACCCTTACGGGATTTACGATGGAGAGCGAAAGAATAAAAGAAGAGGAAGAGAGCTCTGACACGATTGCTTTTTTTGAAGAACAAGCTAAAAAATATGGTGTAAATATAGCCTTTGGGGTTGTTTTAGCAAAAGGTGACAAGGCTAGTAACTGTTTGGTGGTAGTGAGTGGACAAGGAGCACTGCTCACTACCTACACTAAAATACACCCTTTTTCGTATGCTAATGAAGATGCTCATTACCAAGCGGGTAATAGCCTAAAAAAAGTAAATATAGGAGGGGCAACTATAGGGCTGACTATCTGCTACGACTTGCGTTTTCCGGAACTTTATCAGGGATATTCTAAAGATTGCCAAGTGTTGCTAAATATAGCTAATTGGCCTGAACGAAGGGTAACTCATTGGAAGGCACTTATTAAAGCAAGGGCTATAGAGAACCAAGTGTTTATGGTGGGTGTAAATCGTATAGGGAAAGATGGTAATGGCTTACAATACGTAGCTTCATCGGAAATTGTATCGCCGTATGGCGAGGAACTGAAAGGGGTATCACTTTCTGAAGAAGTTGCTGTGTATGAAATTGACCTTGGGGAGGTAGCCCAATATAGGAAGGAATTTCCTATAAAAAGCGACAGAAAAATAACGCTATACAAAGATATATTATGAGTGGATTGATACAAAATAAAATAGTGGTAATTACTGGAGGTGCAGGCTTGTTGGGCAAGGAGTTTTGCCAAGCTATTGCTGCTAATGGAGCTATTGCTGTAATGGCAGAATATGACCTTTCGGTAGCAGAAAAAATATGTAATGCTTTGGGAAATAGCCTTATAGTACCTGCCCAAGTAGATATTACTAACAAGGATTCTGTTGCGGCACTTATAACTACTATTTCAGAAAAATATGGCAAAATAGATGCTTTAGTAAATAGTGCTTACCCTCGTAACAAAAATTTCGGGAAGCATTTTTTTGATGTGGAGTACGAAGATTTTTGTGAGAATTTGGGAATGAACTTAGGGGGGTATTTTCTTACCTCACAGCTATTTGCGAAGTACTTCTACAAACAAGGGTATGGTAATATTATCAATTTGGCATCGATATATGGGGTGATAGCACCACGTTTTCAGATTTACGACAATACACCAATGACATCTGCAGTGGAATATGCGGCTATTAAATCAGGGTTGATACACCTTACAAAATATATGGCTAAGTATTTTAAAGGGAAACACATACGGGTGAATACCATTTCGTTGGGAGGAATTGAAGACCGCCAGCCTGAGCCTTTTTTGAAGGCTTATAAGGAACTTTGCTTGAACAAAGGAATGCTGGACGCTAAGGATGTATCGGGGACTGTAGTATTCTTGCTATCGGAACTTTCGGAATATGTGAATGGGCAGAATATTGTGGTGGATGATGGTTTTACATTGTAACACAGAGATGATATGACAAAGCGTACCATTGTATATTTTGACTATCAGCCGTTATCGCAGCAGGTGTATGACGATTACTACTTGGGGCAATTGGTTGCTGCAGGTTGCTGTGTGGAGTATTTAGACTTGACACGGTTGTACTTTCCTTCATTCTGCAAAGAAGTATCGTTTGAAGGGATAAAGATACATTATATTGGTTCGTTTGGTGAATTGGAGAGGGTAATAGCTGGATTTTCTAAGGATACGCTTTTTGTTTCACGGCTTACCTTTACAGATATAGTGGTGCGCCTTTTTAGGTTGTTTAAAAAATACAACTGTCAGCTTGTGGCTCTCACTCGTGGGGCGTTCCCAGCGATGCCTGTAACTGACAAAATCATTGACAAATTACGACAACCCTCACAATACTTTAGTTACCTGAAAAAGGTGGGAGCTATCTTACTGAAAAAGATAGGGTATGTACAGAAATACAAATATGTGTTTAACTGTGGAACTTCATTGGGTAACATTGGCTTGGGGTGGCAGTACGATGTAGCACAAGCGAAGATTATCGGTGTAAACACGTGTGATTTTGAGCGCATTAGAGATACTAAAGAAGTGCCTTTTGCTTATAAATACATTGTCTTTTTAGATGAGTATTTTCCTTTTCACCCTGACTTTAAAATGTTTGGACAGGCTACTATTGGTGAAGATATTTATTACAAACAACTAAATGCTCTTTTTAAAAAAATAGAGGCTGCTTACCAGCTGCCTGTGGTAATAGCTGCTCACCCGAAAGCAGAATTGTACAAGACGCATAATTACTACGAGGGCAGGGAGGTGCTTTTTGGCAAAACGGCTGAATTGGTAAAAAATAGTGTGTGCGTACTTGCGCACTATAGTACTTCGATAGGGTATGCTATCGCTACTGAAAAGCCTTTGGTATTTTTGAATGCGTTGGTGTACAAGCAAAATATACATCGCATTTACCAGTTTATTAACTTTTTGGGTGAGTACTTGAATACTAAGGTTTTACTTTTTGACGATGCTGAGGCTGATTTTTCTATTCCTGTAGTGGATAAGGGGCGTTATGAGGAGTATAAATATAATTTTTTGACAAATAAGGAGACTGAGGAGCTCAATTCGGGAGAGATTTTTGTAAAAGAGATTGTAAATTGTAAGATTTAAATTATGAAAGTAAAGAGGATTGATTATTTGGACGCTATACGTGGAATAGCGGTATGGCTGGTGGTGTTGTATCACGCTTATGCGCGATATGAACATTTCCCTTATGGCTTTGAATATGCTTCTTTTCCTCTTTTAAAATATGGGTACTTGGGAGTAGAGTTGTTCTTTCTTATTTCGGGGTTTGTTATCTTGATGACTTTAGAACGTAGCAGGAGTTTTATTAACTTTCTGTATAAACGTTGGTTGCGGTTGTTTCCTGCAATGGCAATCGTTACTTTGCTTTTCTATGTGGGTTATTATCTATTTTGTGAGAAATGGATCCCATATTACAACCTCCTGCCTGGTCTTACTTTTACAGAACCGTACTTTTATAAAAAACTATTGCATATAGACACTATAAAAGCTTTATCTCCCAGCTTTTGGACATTATTTGTAGAGGTGAAGTTTTATGCTATTTTTGGAGGTGTATTTTTTCTATTAAGAAAAAACGTCCATAAATCTATATTATTTCTGCTCATACTATGGTGTTTTTCAATTATTACATCTTTGGTTTGTCATAATGAATTTGTAATGAAGATTGCAGAACTTTTTATATATTATGGGTGGTTTGCTGGGGGATGTTATGCTTATTTATATTTTAAAACTCAAATAGATAAATACCTTTATCTTTCGGGTGGCATTACTTTAGTAGCTATTATACTATCTACATTGTCAAAAGAATATTTTGTGGAATATTTCATAACTGTTATAACTATCATTGCAGTGTTTTTTATACCATTAGTATTTGAAAAAGTACGTTTTGTTTTTCAGAATAAATTTTTATTGTTTTTTGGGTTTATTAGTTATAGTTTTTACTTGTTGCAAGAGCCTATGCTACTTTTCTTTATAGATAAAATACATACAGCTGCTGGAGGAGTAATTAATTCGTTTTGTATTCCTTTGCCATTATTTATAGCTATTACAGGATTATCATACGGAGTTACCAAAGCAGAAATATGGATAAGAAAACTAATAAAATTTTGAATTGTGGATGAAAAAAGAAGATGAAAATAGCTATTTATATACGGCAGTATAGTGCTGAAAATGAAGGGATACTGGATACTTTGTTGGGGTTGCTGAACGATGGGGATAGGGTGTGTGTTGAGAATGAAATACTAAATGAGCTTAGAACGCATAGTGATAGATTTCAGGGGTTGTGTGGTTTTGGTGGTTTTGAGGACTTGGACGATTCGTTTGATGTGATGCTGACTATTGGTGGCGATGGCACGCTGCTGAAGAGTATTGGCTATATTAGGGATTTGGAAATTCCTGTACTGGGTATCAACTCGGGTAGGCTGGGTTTTTTGGCTACGGCTCATAAGGATAACTTGCAAACGGTGGTGCAACAATTGCGAGAACGTTCGTACGAAATTGTGGAGCGCTCGGTAATAGAGGCTGTATTTAGCGATGATTTGACGCCTGTGGCTGAGGTTAATTTTGCGATGAACGAAATTACTGTTACGCGAAAAAATACGGCTTCGATGATTACTATTGATACGGAATTGGATGGTGATTACCTTTGTTCGTATTGGGCTGATGGGCTTATGATTGCTACGCCTACGGGCTCTACCGGCTATTCGCTGAGTTGTGGTGGTCCTGTGATTTTGCCTACTGCTAAGAATTTTGTATTGACGCCTATCGCACCACATAACTTGAGTGCTCGCCCCTTGATTATTCCTGAAGATACGGAGGTGAGGCTTTCTATTTCGGGCAGGGCGAAGAAGTATTTGCTGTCGCTGGATTCGCAAATATTGTCGTTGCCTAACAAACGTGGTGTGATTATCAGACGGGCTCCGTTTGTGGTACGGATGATACGCTTAGGGGGTGATAGCTTTGTAAAAACGCTTCGCAGCAAATTGTTGTGGGGAGAGGATAGAAGAAATAAAGTGTAATTTTTTTTGGAACTATGGTGGCTGAGGATAGGGATTTTGTGGATAAGAATGTGCATTCGCTGGGTGAGGTGATTGAGCTGATTATTGCGCAAGGAAAATTGAAACGTGGATTGCAGCGGGCTAGGCTTCCGCAGCTTTGGGGTGATATTCTGGGTGATGCGGTGGCAAAACATACTACGCTGGTATCTCTTGATAAACGAACCTTATACGTACAACTCAATTCGCCTGCTCTTGCTAATGAATTGAGCTATGGGAAACACAAAATTATTGCTTACCTTAATGAGGCTTTGGGTGAAGAACTCATAGATAAATTGATTTTTTTGACTTAAATATATGATACGAGCGGCAAGACCTGAGGATGCTACAGCGGTGGCTCCGCTAATGTTTCAGGCTATGGAAGAGATTGTTTATAAGATGATTGGGCGTGCTGATAGGTATGAGGGTATTGGTTTTCTGGAGTTGCTTTTTGCAAAGGGGGGAAATCAGTATTCGTATGAAAATGCGTGGGTATATGAGGATGAGCGAGGCATAGTGGGGTCGGTAGTGGCTTATGATGGGGGCGAATTGTACGCTTTGCGGTTGCCCGTACTGGAACTTATAAAGGAACGCTATGGCACCGAAATTGTACTAGAAGATGAAACTGGCGCTGGGGAACTTTACATAGATACGCTGAGTGTGTTGCCTTTGGCTCAGGGCAGTGGTATTGGCTCGGCACTTATCAATCACCTAAAGGGGCTTCATAGGTTGCCTTTGGGGCTACTGGTGGATGTGAATAATGCTGAAGCTGAGCGGCTTTACAATAGATTGGGCTTTGTGTATGCTAACCAGCAGGCGCTTGCCGGTGGTGTGTATAAACATTTGGTATTATTCTGAACTTTAATTTCTAAAAATATGAAAACACTGATAAAAAACGCCCTAATAGTGAGCGATGGGCATACCATAGAAGGCGACTTACTCATCTCTGGTGATAGGATTGAGAAAATTGCAAAAGATATCACCCCTGTAGGGAATTGTAAGGTGATAGATGCTGGTGGTAAATTGCTTTTGCCTGGTGCTATTGACGACCAAGTGCATTTTCGTGAGCCTGGGTTGACACATAAAGCGACTATTGGGAGTGAAAGTGCAGCGGCTGTAGCTGGTGGGGTTACTACTTTTTTTGAGCAGCCTAATACGATGCCTCAAACTATAAGTATTGAGCGTTTGGAGGAAAAATTTGCTATTGCTGGACGTACTTCGTATGCTAATTATTCTTTTTTCTTGGGGGGTACTAATGATAACTTGGAAGAACTGAAGCGCTTAGACCGCAAGGCTTGTGCTGGGGTAAAACTTTTCTTGGGTTCTTCGACTGGGAATATGCTTGTGGATAACGAGTGTACTATTGAGGAGATTTTTAGCAACGTGGATTTGGTGATTGCGGCGCATTGTGAAGATGAGGCTACTATACGTAAAAACTTGGCTTATTACGAGTCGGTGTATGGGGAAAATATTCCGATGGGGACTCACCCTTTGATACGGAGTGCTGAGGCTTGTTACTTATCGAGCAGTAGGGCTATTGCCCTAGCTAAAAAAACAGGGGCTCGCCTACACGTATTTCACCTATCTACTGCTCGCGAGACGGCTCTCTTCAGAAATGATATTCCGCTAAAAGATAAAAAAATAACCGCTGAGGTGTGTGTGCATCACTTGTGGTTTAGCGATGCTGATTACACTGAAAAGGGTAGCCTGATAAAATGGAACCCTGCAGTAAAGACGGCTGAGGACAGGAGTGCGCTATGGACTGCACTATTGGACGACCGCTTGGATGTGATTGCTACTGACCACGCGCCTCATACGTGGGAGGAAAAGCATCAGGTGGGGTATGGTCGTATTCCTTCGGGGGCGCCTTTGGTGCAACATTCGTTGGTTGCGATGCTTGAAAAAGTTCAGGAGGGCGTTATTTCGGTAGAAAAAGTTGTAGAAAAGATGTGTCATAACCCTGCTATTTTATTTGATATTGCTGATAGGGGCTACTTGCGTGAGGGGTATTTTGCTGATGTGGTATTGGTGGATATGAACTCTCCTTGGGTGGTGGCAAAAGATAATTTGCTGTATAAATGTGGTTGGAGCCCAATGGAAGGGCAAGGCTTCTGCAGTCGCATTGTAAGTACGTGGGTGAATGGTAATTTGGCGTATGATAATGGTGGGGTTATCCCTGCTTTCTATGGTGCGCGGGTATGTTTTAATCGTTAGGCTATGAGGAGTTTTTTGTATATTGTAGTAATTGCTTTGTTTTTCGGTGGTTGCAAAAGGAATATAGTGCCTAAACCTGATCATTTTTTGGATGCTAAACAAATGGAGCAACTTCTGTATGATTTGGCTCTCTTGGAAAGCATCAAAAACTATGATGCGCAATACCTTGATTCTCTGCAAGGAACGCCCCAAGAATACATCTACAACAAATATGGTACTGATAGTATTGCTATCGCTCAAAATATGATTTATTACGCTTCTTTTCCCAAAGTATATGACCAAATTGTACATAACGTAGACACAAGGCTAAAGGAACAAAGCGATAGCCTCCAAGCTATGCAAAATCGTCCTACCCCAAAAAGTGAATCTAAACAGCCAGAGCTCGATCAAATCAACAAGGTAGATCAAATTAACAACACTGATAGCTTAAGCATACAATAACACATTCTTTGGAATCAATAGCTCTACATACTTCATACCTAAACTGGGTATTTCCTGCCTTCCTACTGGTCTTTGGACTGGTGGCTTTCTTGCGTACCTTTTACCCAAAACACTTCGCCGATTACCAACGCTTGCTTGTTAATAACAAATATATTGTTATCTACGGGAAAAAAGAAACAAGAGGACACCTCTTTACCATCGTTCTATACTTCTTGCAATGCATCAGTCTTTCCTTATTTCTGTATATATGGCTTAAAAGTGAAGGTATCACTCAACTCTTCAACCAACGCTTTATGTATCTTGAACTCTTGGTGATAGTTATAATAGTTCTGAGCATAAAACTACTTTTCCAACGATGGATAAGCAGTCTTTTTGAGCTATCGGAGTTCAGCAAAGAATACATCTTCAGCCGCATATCTTATACATCATACGCCTCAATAATGATGATTTTAGTACTTTTTATAGGCGTTTATAGCCAAATGATAAACAGAATATTACTATACACTTTACTATTGTTGCTACTGATAATCAGCATATTAAGTTGGGTAAAAATTATAAATGCAAATCGTAAAGAAATAAAATCATACTTATTATATTTTATTTTGTATCTTTGCACCCTTGAAATCGCGCCCTATGTTTATTTGTTTTACGGTGTAAAAACACTGTTTGGCAATGAATAAAAGAGCAACCTTTAGAGAAGTGTAAAGAAATATACTATGAAAGTAAAATCAATCTTAGTTTCGCAGCCAGAGCCAAAAGCTGATAACTCGCCCTACGCTCAAATCATTGAGAACCATAATGTGAAAGTAGATTTTGTACCTTTTGTGAAAGTGGAAGGTATGACAGCTAAAGATGTAAGAATGCAGAAGATAGATCTCACGAAATTTACAGCTGTAATACTAACGAGTAGAAAATCGGTAGACCACTACTTCCGCATAGCTGAAGAGATGCGTTTCAAAGTACCTGATACGATGAAATACTTCTGCCAATCGGAAGCAATTGCTTTTTATTTGCAGAAGTATATTACTTACAGAAAGCGCAAGATATATGTGGGCAAAAAGGAATTTTCGGAACTTTTGCCTATACTGAAGAAGTATAAAGAGGAGAAGTTTTTGTTTCCTGGTTCGGATGTTCCTAAACCAGAAGCTGAATTGGCGCTTGATAATTTGAAGATAAAATGGGAGCGTGTGGTTTTTTATCGTACGGTGTACTGCGATATTTCGGCTATAAAGAATAATAAATATGATATACTGACGTTTTTCAGTCCGGCGGGTATAGAGGCTCTTTTTAAGAGTTTTCCTGATTTTTCGCAGAAGAAGACGCGTATAGCGGTATATGGAGATACAACATTGAAGGCGGCTGAAGAGGCTGGCTTGGTGATTGATATAAAAGCACCATCGCCAGAAAGCCCTTCGATGACGGTGGCTTTAGACCATTATTTGGGGAAAGTAAATGGTAAAAAATGATAGAAATAGCCTTAGAAGCAGGTAAGAATCTTTATTTTGCCTCAGATAATCATCTTGGAGCCCCAACAGCTACCGAAAGCTTGCCACGCGAGCGACGGTTTGTGGCTTGGCTGGAACAAATAAAAGATGAGGCTGGGGCTATCTTCTTGCTGGGAGACCTTTTTGATTTTTGGTTTGAATACAAAACGGTAGTGCCTAAGGGTTTTGTACGCACTTTGGGTACGCTGGCGAAGCTTCGCGATAGTGGGATTCCTATTTACTTCTTTGTAGGTAACCACGACTTATGGATGAATGATTACTTCAGTAAAGAACTTGGCATAGATGTGTTTCATAAGCCGCAAGAAATTGTGTGCTGTGGGAAGCGTTTTTTGGTGGGGCACGGTGATGGATTAGGCCCTGGTGATAAGGGTTATAAACGGATGAAAAAGGTATTTACAAACCCTTTTTGCCAATGGCTTTTTAGATGGCTACACCCTGATATTGGGGTGCGTTTGGCACAATATTTATCGGTGAAAAACAAGCTTATATCGGGTGCTGAAGATATTCACTTTTTGGGTGAGGAGAATGAATGGCTGGTGCAATATTGCCTAAAAAAGCTACAAACCGCTCATTATGACTACTTTCTGTTTGGACATAGGCACTTGCCAATGACAATACCCCTAAAAGGGGGGGCTACTTACATCAATACGGGGGATTGGATACATTACTACACCTATGCCTTATTTGACGGAAAAGAGCTACAACTCACTACCTATCCCCTACCCGATAGCAATCCTTAAGTTGGAAATCATTTGCATTTTAAAATTATTATCACTACCTTTGCAACGCTAAAAAAATAAGACAATTATGGCAAAAAATAATAAAGAAGTAAGCGTAGAAGAACAACGTAAAGAAGCCTTAAAACTAACACTTGCAAAATTGGATAAGGCTTACGGAAAAGGAACTGTACGCGCCTTGGGCGACACGCCCGTAGAAGATGTAGAAGTATACTCAACAGGCTCTATAGGTATTGACGCTATATTGGGCGTAGGAGGATATCCCAAAGGGCGTGTTATTGAAATATATGGGCCTGAATCATCAGGGAAAACGACCCTCACTCTACACGCTATCGCCGAAGTACAAAAAGCAAAAGGAACAGCAGCCTTTATAGACGCTGAACACGCCTTTGACCCTGTATATGCACAAAGCCTTGGCGTAGATGTAAAAACACTCCTAATAAGCCAGCCCGATAGTGGAGAACAAGCTCTTGAAATTGCCGATGCTCTTATACGTTCAGCAGCTGTAGACCTTATCGTAATTGACTCTGTAGCTGCCCTCACCCCAAAAAGCGAAATAGACGGCGATATGGGTGATTCTAAAATGGGACTACACGCTCGCTTGATGTCGCAAGCACTGCGAAAAATCACAGGAAGCATCAGCAAAGCAAATTGTATTGTTATTTTTATCAACCAATTGCGTGATAAAATAGGCGTATCATTCGGTAGCCCCGAAACCACTACAGGAGGTAATGCACTTAAGTTTTACTCCTCAGTTCGTATCGATATCAGAAAAGCAGGAGGTCCTCAAGGCACTGCAGCAATTAAAGACGGAAATGGCGAAATTATAGGAAATCGCACTAAAGTAAAAATCGTAAAAAACAAAGTAGCCTCTCCTTTTAAAAGTACAGAATTTGACATTATATTCGGACAAGGAATCTCAAAAGTAGGTGAAATATTGGATATAGGGGTAGATACCGATATTATAGTAAAAAGTGGTGCTTGGTTTAGCTACCAAGGAACAAAATTGGGACAAGGACGAGATGCTGCCCTCAAAATGTTGAAGGATAACCCTGAATTGGCTGAAGAATTAGAAAAACAAATCAGAGAATGGTTAAAACACAACGAACTGCCATCAAAACCTAAAAAAGGAAAAAAATCAGTGGCAAAAGCCAAAAAGAATGAAACTCCTGATGAAGAAGAATATGAAGAGGAGGAATACGAAGACGATGATGATACTTACGAAGAAGAAGAGTAAATTATCAACCATAAAAAAACTCAGAGTACTAAGCTCTGAGTTTTTTATTATCTTGATGCCGCTGATGATCACGTTTCGTTTTTTTAATCATCTTCTTATCAAAAGCCTCCTGTAAATCAATACCTGTTTGATTTGCCAAACAAAGTACTACAAACACTACATCAGCAAGCTCTTCGCCTAAATCTTTATCTTTATCACTCTCTTTTTCTGATTGCTCACCATAACGCCTCGCAATAATACGAGCTACCTCGCCCACCTCCTCAGTAAGCTGAGCCATATTCGTCAATTCATTGAAATAGCGCACGCCGTGCTCCTTAATCCAATTATCAACCTCCAATTGTGCATTCTTAATATTCATATTTACTCAATAATTGATTTTCTTTAAAAAAGTACTTCCCTAAACCGTAATTCATCATTATCAACGCTGGATAAGCAATCCACATACCAAATACTTGCCCGAAAGTAGCTCCTTCAATAGCTGTTTTCAACGACCATAACACGCTTGCTTGTTCAAAAGTTAAGGTAGCAAAAAACCAATACGAAAACAAAATAGCTACCACAGCCCCATAAAGCCATAAATGGCGAGCATACCATAATTTGATGCCATTGATAAGCGGATAAACGCTACAAAGCACCAATAGCGTAACCACAGTGCCTATTTTCAACCAATAACCAGCCCATAAAGGATGTACAATCTCCAATATAAGCCAATTACTAAAAACAATCACTAAGAAATTAGTAATTAGAAAAGTAATAAATTTTTTCATACTTAATTATCCTTTTTTGTGTTTTTAAAAAATCATAACTGTTTTAAAAGTACACTCAAAATACGTACTTTCAAAACAGTTATGAATACTGTGTGAATTTAAAATTAGTTTGCCCACATATCCTGTTCCCTATCACGTATCTTCTCTTTAATCTTATCCGATTCTAAGAGTTGTAACAAGGCATTATTAGGAATGTAATCTTTTATTTTCCTATCGCCATATACGTTAGCTTCCTGATAAATCACCGAGCTAAACATACGAGCATTCAGTAAGTGGTCAAATGACATTGGGCGAGCATCATTCTTTCTGTTGAAAGTCTTAGCCTCGTGTAATATCTCACGCACCTGAGGGTAAAATATCCAAAACAAAGGTACTAATGCCGACATTGTAGAGTCATCAGAGTCTATAAAGTTTACATCAGGAGCAACAGGAGCTAAAGCTAACAAACGATATTTAAGCTCACCTTGGCGTTTATCAAAATACCATATACCACGAATGTGATACTGAGCAATATCTGAAGCCTCTAAGTTACGTCTTGTGATATATTCAGGTGAAAGAGGTTGTCCTGCATTCAATTCTTCATATCCCACATCCAAAGTATCTATTTTAGACATAGATGCTTCTATTTGCGCTGTTGTCTTTGTTTGAGTAAAATAAGAGTCAGAATACAAATCCTTTATTTTACCATTTTTGATATTCTTTAGCAATACATCGTATAGAGAACGTCTGTAAGCATCTACCTCCAATGTATCTGTAGGAAACAAAAGCGGAAAGTTTGCACGTTCGTTAAGGTCTATTACTTCCCATACCTCTACCGACCAAAGAATATCACGATCATCTACATACCCGTAAGGTAGCGGTCTGTCGTTATCAGCTTCCTTTTGAGCTGCTGTTTTCACTCCTATTTCTGAAGCTACTTTAGCATTCAAAATATTCACCTGTGCCGAAGACAACTGAAAAGCAAAGAGTAAAATTAATAGTACTATTATATTCTTCATATACAACATATAATTCTTAGTTTGTTATTTCAACAGTGATAGGCGATACAGGAGGTAATTTAAGTGTAGAGTTACCTACTATATTAGCTTTTACATCAAATATCTGAACCTTATCACCTTTCTTAGCACGCATCACAGCATTTCTTGCAGCTTCGTTGAACTTGTTACCTTTTACAGCTACACTAGGTTGTCCTGGTATAAATACTTTGAACTCATTTACTTGCAACTTCAAGTCGAAGTCAAAGTCTTCAAGTACTGCATTTATAGGAAGTACACCTAAGTTAGCTTTTGGCAATTTAGCTTCCAATATTTGTCCACCGATGCTTGTAGAAGCACGAGGAATACTCTTAATACGGAATAATTTTGAAGAGCTAAAGCGTTGACCGTCAAGCTCACCTGTAACTGTGATAGTAACATCTTTACCTTGTCCTGGTCTCATTACCCAAGCACCAGTACCTGATGCTTTTGAAAGTCCTTGCCCTGAAGCCATAATTTTATTGTCAGGAACACCAGGCATTGAAATTGTAATAGGGTTATCAACACCACGATACACAACATTCATCTTATCAGCCGAAATAACTGCTGAATTTGGTTTAGGTATTGTAGAGAATGATTGTGATACAGGTACTGCAATACGCTCACCTTCTTGGTCAAAGTACAAGTTACCTGTGATTTTGTGTTCACCTGTGTTACCAGCACTAACGTTTAGTTTTACACGACCATCTTCAATACTATATTCATTGGCTGATAATTTTCTACCATCTAATGATATATCTACTTGGTTAGGGCGAGTAGAAGGGTCTTTACGACCCAATACGATAGCACCATCAAATTTTTCACCTTGGTAGTAAGCACCTTTACCTTGCTCAAGCAAAGTAGTATAATTGGTCATAGATACTTGAGATTTCAAGCTTCCTGCTAAAGCCTCAGAGAAAAAGTCTTGTTGTACTGACAAGATATCTGATTGCATCATTGAGAATTTAGCTAAGGTAGCAATATAAGGGAAACCTTCAAAGTTAAAAGACAACCATTTTACAGTGTTACCATCTCTATCTTTTCTATCGTCTGTTTTAAAGTTATCCTTTACTTTAGCTGCCAATGAAGCGTAAGCTTTGTTAGTACCTAATATTTTAAGGATTTCTTCGCGATAGGTATTGATTTTGTTTACGAACTCATCCCCTTTAGTAGCACCCTCAGCAAAGAACAAATGGTCTGTATAATCAGATTTATCCATTGATTGATAATCTTTTTCATCTACAGGGACATCTTTTTGCCCGATAACGTCTTCCACTCCTGTTTTAAACTCGCCAATATAATTATACAAATCTGATGATAATGCTTTAATTTGTTTGGCTTGTTCCAAAATCTGAGCGTACTGAGTTGGGTTTTCACTTGCTTTAGTTTGCAAATCTTCAAACGCAGCATCTATGACACCCGCCGAACGTGTATTCGCCGTTTCAAATTTTAAATTAACTAACCCGAATGCATCAAGCACTTGCTTACCCATATTCAAAGCAATCATCGCCAAGAATACCATATACATCAGGTTAATCATCTTCTGTCTAGGACTTGCCTTACCTCCTCCCATAAGCTGTTATTTTTTAATAAGTTGTTAACTAATTTTATTTCTTATCGCGCTCCTCCCATAGCAGAAAGCATACCTCCATAGATAGTGTTCAATGATTTCAAGTTATCTTTGAATGAAAGTACTTGCTGATTTAGGGTGTCGAGGTTATCGGCGATACCAGCTTGAGCAGATACTTGGCGTTCTGTTCTTTCTAATTGTAATTTGTATAGGCTATTCAATGATTCTAAGTTAGAAGCTGCTTCAGATAATTCTTCGCCAAACTTGTGAGTAGATGCCAAAGTACCAGCAATAGGAGCTATTTCTTTGGTAGCATCAGCAAAGTTTTCTATTGATTTACCCAAGTTACGCATTAAGTTAGCATCTATCTTAGCTTCTTCCATTATGCTATCTAATTTTTCTGATAGCGATTCTTTCAATACTTTTTCTTCAACGGGGTCAATTACTTGTTGTACTTGAGCTACTTGGCGTGCTACAGGAGCTCCACCTTTTAATTCTGGATATACCAAAGACCAGTCCAATTCTTCTTCTATTGGTTCAAAAGCCGACATAAAGAAGATCAAAGCTTCTGTACCCATACCTACAGCCAACAGTACGCTACCGTTGATACCCATAATATCTGTATGCAAAATCTTAGCCAACGCTCCCACGATTACCACAGAGGCACCGATACCATAAGCGTAATTAAAAATCTTTTTTTGCAATTTACTTCCTGCCATAATACTATTTTTTTTTAATTGTTGTTTAAATAAGTTGATTTTCTATTTTTGTTATTATTGTTTTTTATCTAAATCCACGAGCTGATTTAGCTTGTTGTTTTTCGCTAATACCCATAAAGTCTTGTACTGTACGGAATCCTATGTAGCTACGAGCAGAATCTTGGTACTCATAATCACGGGTATTTACTTGTAACATAAAGGCAACGTCCTTCCAAGAACCACCACGTATTACTTTACGTCTGTTGCTATCATCCAATACGTTAGGGTTCATTGTCGACATATATTCGTATGAGTTAGGGTCATAAGAAGTGTTAGTCCATTCCGATACGTTACCTGCCATATTATATAGGTTATATCCATTAGGCTCGTATGATTTTGCTTCAACAGTATATAAGGCATTATCTGAAGCATAGTCGCCTCGCAAAGGTTTAAAGTTTGCTGAGAAACAAGCTTTATCGTCATAAGCGTAAGGTCCTCCCCAAGGGTAGGTGCCTCCTGGTAGTCCTCCACGTGCAGCATATTCCCATTCTGACTCAATTGGTAAGCGGAAGGCATTCACTGTATAATCGCCTTTTGCTTTTTGGTAAGCATTTTTGTTCAGAGTACGCCATTCGCAGAAAGCTTTAGCTTGTATCCAAGTAACGCCTACTACAGGGTATTCACCATAAGCTTCGTGCCAAAAGTAGTCATTATGCATTGGCTCGTTATAAGAGTAGTTAAAGTCGCGAATCCAAACAGTAGTGTCAGGATAAACTTTTACTATTTCTTCTTTTATAAAGTCTTTACGGTTACCTCTTGCACGTGCAGCTTTTTCCATATCGAGCCATTGGTATTTAAACTCGAATTTTTGCACGTCCATAATTCTCTTTCCGTTATAAGCCTGTTCTTCAGGTAGGTACATTTTGTCCATTACCTCTGAATAGTACTCATCGGGGAATTTGTTAACATCCCATATAAGCTGTTTTTTCTTGTTCAGCTTTCGGGCTTTTTGGTCGCCGTAAGTATTTTGCAAGTACTGTTGCCAAGCATTCATTTTCTCGGTATTAGCGTCAAGATAGGCATAATCACCTATACCGCCGCCTCCAGAAGTTTGACCTGTTTGCTCAGCCATATCGGCTAATTGTGTACGGATAATAGAATCGCGTACCCAATTGACGAACTGTCTGTACTCACTATTTGTGATTTCAGTTTCATCCATATAGAATGACCCTACACTCACAGTTTTTACCGTAGCGTTAAAACTCGCAGTTTTATCATCATCGGAACTACCCATAATGAAAGAACCACTCGGAATAAGCGTCATACCATAGGGCGTAGGTTGTTTCCAGCTTTTACCTCCTACACCTACAAGCTCTCCTTTGTTATCGCCACCACCACGCATACACGCAGTTGTTACCATAAGTAACAGTAGCACTACAAATATTCTTCTTGCCATAAACATTGTTTAAATTCACATTTAATTAGGGTGCAAACGTACGCATTTTATTTTATACCCGCAAACTTAATTACATTAATTTTTTCACAAACATAGAAATTTAACAGTTCTTTTACATTTTACAAACTGTTATTTACTGAAATGTAAAAAAACATTAAAAAAATCTGTTTAAGAAAAGTGTTGTAGATATAAAAAAACACTCGTGTTATTTTCCCAAAATATTTTATACTTTCTCTTTTTTATTATTTTTTTGGTAACTCTTTTACACCCATATTCCAGAGGGTGAAGGCGCGTTCGTCGGCACTTTGTTCTATTATTTTGCTAACAGGTGTGCCTGCGCCGTGTCCTGCATTGGTTTCTATCCTTATAAGTATAGGGTTACTGCCGGTTTGTTTTGCTTGCAATTCGGCTGCAAACTTAAAGCTGTGTGCTGGTACTACCCTATCGTCGTGATCGCCTGTGGTTATGAGGGTTGCGGGGTATTGTACTCCTTCTTTTACGTTGTGTAATGGTGAGTAACCTTTCAGATACTCAAACATTTCTTTGCTGTCATCGGCGGTGCCGTAGTCATACGCCCAGCCTGCGCCTGCTGTAAAGGTGTGATATCTAAGCATATCGAGTACTCCTACTGCGGGCAATGCGACTTTGAATAGGTCGGGGCGTTGTAACATTGTTGCGCCCACTAATAATCCTCCGTTAGAACCTCCTTTGATAGCTAAATAGGAAGGTGAAGTATATTTTTCTTTTACTAAATACTCGCCAGCAGCTATAAAATCGTCAAATACGTTTTGTTTTTGCATTTTTGTACCTGCATTGTGCCATTTTTTTCCGTATTCGCCACCTCCTCGTAGGTTGGCAACAGCATATACACCTCCTAATTCCATCCAAACTGCATTCACTACACCAAATGAGGGTGGCAAACTAACGTTGAAGCCTCCGTATCCATACAATAAGGTAGGGTTATTTCCGTTGAGTTGGAGTCCTTTTTTATAGGTGATGATCATTGGTACTTTTGTACCGTCTTTGCTTTGGTAAAATACTTGTTTTGTTTGGTAATCATCGCTATTGAAGGCGATGTTGGGTTTCCAATAGAGTTCGGCAGTTCCTGTTGCTAAATCTAATTTGTATATTTGTGGAGGGTAGGCATAGTTGGTAAATGTATAATAGGTGTGTGTTTCTCCTTTTTTAGCATAAAATCCTGAAGCTGTACCCAAAGCAGGCAGGGTGATTTGGCGTATAAGCTTGCCATTGTAGTCGTATTGTTTCACTTGTGAAAGTGCATCTACCATATAGGTGGCGAAGATGTAGTTTCCTGCTGTTGATACGCTTAGTACATTTTCTGTTTCGGGGATTACTTCTTGCCAATGTTCGGGTTGCGGCTTATCTACAGCTGCTTTTACGAGTTTACCGTTGGGGGCATTGCGGTTGGTTTCAAAATAGATGTATTTATCTCTGACGGTAAGAAAGTGAATGTCGCTTTCTAAATCGTTGGTAATTGTTACTAAAGGGTTTTTGAGATGGGTGAGGTCTTTGAGAAATAGTTTATTTCCCGAAGTGGCGTCGGCTGCTGAAATGAATAGGTAGCGACCGTCTTCAGAAGTTGTTCCCGTTACATAGCGGTACTTTTCGGCAGCTGAACCTCCAAATATAAGTACGTCTTCTTTTTGTGGAGTGCCTAACTTGTGATAGTATAGCTTGTGCTGGTCGGTTTTAGCCGATAGCTCACTACCTTTTGGCTTATCGTAACTAGAATAGAAAAATCCTTCGTTGCCTTTCCAAGCTACACCACTAAATTTTACATCAACAAGTGTATCGCCTACTTGCTGTTTTGTTTTAGTGTTTAGTACTATTGCTTTGCGCCAGTCGCTTCCTCCTTCAGAAATCAAGTAAGCTACGAGGCTACCATCTTCAGTAAACGCTATGGTTGCCAGAGAGGTGGTGCCATCGGCAGCAAAGGTATTGGGATTTAGGAATATTTCTTCTTTTCCTTGTTTGTCTTTGCGGTATAATACGGACTGGTTTTGCAATCCGTCATTTTTATAATAATAGGTGTAGTCGCCTTCGGTGAAGGGCGCTCCTATTCTTTCGTAGTTCCAAAGCTTTTGTAGTTTTTCTTTGATAGTATTTCGGTAGGGGATTTGAGAGAGGTAGGCGAAAGTAAATTCGTTTTGTTTTTTTACCCATTCAGCGGTTTCTGCTGATTTATCGTCTTCAAGCCAGCGGTAGGGGTCGGGCACGGGTGTTCCGAAGTAGTTATCAACTACATCTCCTTTTTTAGTGGTGGGGTAATTCATTTTTTCGTTGTTTGTAGTAGAATTTTGTGAAGTAGTAGTAGTTTTGCAGCCAACTAATAAGGCTAATAGCGAACCTGTTAGTAAAAGGTGTTTCATTATATATTAATGTTTTAAAATGTTCATCATTTTGTTGATTGGCTATTGGATGGTTAATTTGGGGCAAAGATATAACTTTTTTTTTAATTTCCAAAAAAACTTTTGATTTTTGATTTTTCCTTCGTCACATACTCGGCTGTGCCAGCTCGCCGACTTTCCTTCGCTGAACCTTCGCTCGAGTTAGGGCGTGAATGGGAGCAAAAAAAAAGCCCGATATTGCTATCGGACTTTTCCATTAACCAACCAAAACTTTAAATTATGAAAACTATTATTTGAAGTTTTACAATGAGCTACCACCCTCATTGCGTTTGCAAAGGTACGAGCTTTTTTTTACATAGCAAAGAAAATCAGAGGTTTAACAAAAGTTTAACGCTGCCATTTCTTTTAAGTGATTGTAATACAAGTATTTAATTGTTTTGCGTAAAAAACAGCTATTTTTGTTTTTCAATCAAAAATAGTTCGTTGGTGCCTTCTACTTTTTGAAATCGTTGTACGTTATAGTGTTTGTTGAGCATCGTCCAAAAGGCTTCATTACGGGTTTCGGCTGCGGGAGTTACTCTGATGGTGTTGTGCAAAAGGGCGCCTTGTGGTGTGAGTAGTTTGACGGCATTGGCAATAAAGGTTTCGGTGAATAGGAATGGGGGCATTAGGTCGTCTTGAAAGATGTCGATGATGATTAAATCGTAGTGGGGCAGGTTGGGTTGTTGTACGTATTCTTGAGCATCGGCGAGGTGTAGGGTGAGGTTTTTTACTTTATCTATACCAAAGTGCTGAGTTGCAATTTTAATGATTTCGGGGTCTAATTCTACGCCTGTTATTTGTCCTTTATAGCCTACTATTTTTTGCAATAGCTCTATAATGCAGCCTGCTCCTACACCCAGTAGCAAAATATTTTTCATTTCCTTCACTCGCTTGATGCCTACCTTTTTCAGCCCGTAATAAAGTATGTGGCTTACGCTGCCATAGGAATAGTTAGTATGCTGTGAATCAAGTATTAAGATGCCATTTTGGAGGGTGAGTTCGAGTTGCCCACTTATATCAGATTTGCGTTCTCCTACTTTGATTGGATATAGGTAACTTAAAATTTTTTTAAACATTTTCACTGAAAAACTTGCTATGTATTATTTTTTTTGTACCTTTGCACTCGGCAAGTCCTACACGACCAGCTCCTGAAAAATCCTCCAGGGTGGGAACACAGCAAAGGTATTCGGTTGTAGCGGTGCGATGTAGGTAGCTTGCCACTTTTTTTGCTTATATACCACGTTGTCGCGCTATTTGTTCGTAGGCTTGTTGCACTTGCTTGAACTTTTCTTCAGCGCCTTTTTTTATGGCTTCATCATCGGTAATCACCCTGTCGGGGTGATATTTTTTTGCCATTTCTCTATAGGCTTTTTTTACCTCAGCATCGGTAGCTTGTGGTGTAATTCCTAATATTGTATAGGCATCGGGGGTGTGTTGTGTACTGCTATTGTAGCCGCTTTTATAGCTACTACGGCTACCGCCATAGGTAGTAAACATTGCTTTGATGCTCTCGTAGTCTGGCTTATTTGTATGGAAATAGTATGCAATTTCTTCTATTTGTGCGACCTCATCGGCACTTACAAAACCATCGGCTTGAGCTATTCCGAAAAGGAAGTAAAGAATCTGCAAACGGGTTTCGTAGTTGGAGCGTTGCCTGATGAAAGTAGCTACTCGCTGGGCTGATATTTCTCTGCCTTTTAGGTCGTTGAAGGTTCTGAATACTGAATTAGCGCGTTCTTTGCCGTAAAGTTGTACAAATTGGTTGCGCACAAAGTCTAATTCTGCCTGTGTAACTACGCCATTGGCTCTAATTACGAGGGTGCAAAGTGATAGTAAGTTCACTTCAAAACTCAGTGGCGAGACTCTATCTTGTTCGTACGAATAGTTGTTTTGGAAGCGGCTTCCCCCTCCCCTACTCTGCTGCTCACCACCCATAAATTTCTGAAAGATAATGTATAACAGGTATATTATTAAAATAATAAAACTAAAACTCATCAGTAAATGTTTTATAAAAAATCTAACTACTAATCATCTTAAAAAGTCTTTCATTTACCTTGTCGCCATCAAAGCGTTCGGCGGCTATAGCGTAGCTCTCTGCTCCCATACGATTGATTTCTTGCGGATTGGCAATAAAGTATTCCATAGCTTTTACCAAGGCGGGTACATCCCATACGGGTACTAAAAAGCCGTTTTTGCCATCTATAACGGTTTCACGACAGCCTGGCACATCGGTAGTAATAACAGCTCGCCCTACAGCCATTGCTTCTTGTGTACTACGCGGCATCCCTTCTCTATAGGAGGGCAATACAAATACTGAACTTTCTTTTATCCAATTATTTACGTCTTGCACATAGCCTGGGTATACAATCGTTTGGTTTTCTATATAGTGTGTTAGTTCTTTTTCGCGTAGGGCTCCTGGGTTTTCGTTATCAAGGCTACCTACTACTTTGAAAAGTACTTCGGGATGTTTTGCTTTTACGATTTCGGCGGCTTGCAAAAATTCAAAAACACCTTTTTCACGAAGCAAACGTGCTACAAATATAAACGATATAGGCTGGGTAGGGGCTTCGGAATAAGGAAACTCATCTAAAATGAGTCCTATACCTCCTAATATTGCTTGTCGGCGTACGGGTATACGATATTTCACAAGCAAGTCGGTAGGGTCGTTGTGGTTTAGGAAGACTACGGTGTGGGCTTTGGGTAGCGCAATTTTGTAGAGTAGTATCTGTATAGCTTTTATGAGTTTTGCTTTCAATGATTGCCCGTTGGGTTGCTCGGTAAACGGATAGCCCAAGCCTTCAACCATTGCAATTACTTTGGGTACTTTAGCCCTATAGGAAGCGATTGTACCATAGATTACGGGCTTCACAAAACTCGCTACTACTACATCGGGGGCAATATTTTCAATGATACGCTCTAATTTGTACATATTCCTAAGGTCTGAAAAAGGGTTCAGCCCTCCACGTGCAAAACTATAATCAACAGGAATGGCACCCATTTCAGTAATCTGATGGCGTGTTTCAAAAGTAAAATCAGTAGCCATAGCATACACCTGATAATCACGTTCTATTAAATAGGTGATAAGGTGCTTGCGGAATATCAGCAAGTCGCGTACTATATTGTTTAGTAGTATGATTTTCTTCATTTGTATGGGGTTATTTTCCTATAAAGGGTTTTATTTTCTGATAAATAGGTCGTAACCAGCGATACTTCAGCACTCCCATATAATCTGCTGCTGGTTTAAAATTCTTAAATGGCGTATATTGTAAATATTGATAATACAAATTCTTTAGCGGATTGATGCAGGCGTAAAACCAAGGCTTGTAGGGGTAGCCTCCTGTGTAATGCACTATGCAAGGTTGCTGTGCCTCTTGGCGTTCTGCTGCCGTAAATTGCGACAGCCTGTCTAACAAACTAAATTGTATATTGTACCGCAGCGGCAGTATTTTAGCTTTTGTATCGATTACTGCGTTGATACTATCTTGGTCGGCATAGGCTATTAGTTGCGGGTGAGTAGCGGCAAAGTCTATAATTTTGCCTACCAAATCATCGGCTATCCATTTTGGGATATTTAGCATCAGCACTCCTGCATTGAAAAACGTAGCCTCTGGGCTCATTTGTAGCTTAAGCTTCATTTCTTGGGCATAAGCAGTAAAAGTATCTTTTACGGCTAACACATAGTTATCATCAAATGGGATATGAAAAAGAGGCTCTATATTACCCGCTACCACAAGGTCGGCATCTAAATAAAGCACTCGTTCTTCGTTAGGGAAGAGTTGTGGAATAAAAAGCCTAAAAAAAGTCTGCACCGATAAGTGATTAGCGCCTGTATGTAGGTTGTTAAACTGTTGTTCATCAACAATAAGGTTCTTAAAAGTAACGGGAAAATCAGCAATAATATGATCTATAATTTGCTGGTTTTGGGGAGTAAGCCCCTCATTTAGCAGGTAAATAGCAAAAGGCACACGCTTGTTGTTGTGCAGTAGCGAAGCCAATGCTACCGAGAAGTGCTGTATGTAGCTATTATTAGCTGCAAATACTACAGTATAAGTCATTTTGCTTATATTTTTACTCTAAATATACTCGTAACTATCCCAATAAGGGCAAATCTAAATTTATCAGTGCGCAAACTAAGTGATTTCAGGTAGTGCGTAAGCGCCTTGCCAAACATTTTATTAGATTGGTAGATGCGCCCTTGCTGGTAATGCAACATTTTTTCTGCCAAACGCAGCTCTGAGGGTTGTAGCTGCCCTTTGTATTTATCAAACAAGTGTTGGTTGCGCTGTATTTGTACCAATTTAGACGAAGTATTACTGCCTACCCAGTAGTAGCCCAAGCAATCGGCTATGTATTTAGGGCGAGCACCTGCTTGCAAGGCACGCAACCAATAGTCAAAATCTTCTACCGCCATCAGTCCCATATCCTCGTCTAAATAGCCAATCTTTTCTATAATATTTTTAGAAAGCATTACACTCGAGTTTTTTATTGGGTTGCCATTGATAAACATATCTGCCAAAAAGTTATCGGTGGGAATTTGTCGGCTATAGAGTTGCTTGCGGAGTGCTTTGCCATCGGCACTTACCACCTCCAGATTGTGGTATATAAGGTCGTGTGTAGCGGTATAGGCACTACAAACCTCTAATTTATTAGGCTTCCACCAGTCATCCGAATCTAAAAAGCATACAAAGTCGCCTTTGGCAGCCCTAATGCCCACATTGCGCGAAGCTGCAATACCTTGGTCGTTATTAAAGTTGATATAACGTACCTTTGGGTGGTGGTAACCCTCTATCACCTCAATCGTATTATCGGTAGAGGCATTATTGACGATAATAAGCTCCCAATCGGTATACGTTTGGTTTATAATAGATTCTATACAGCGCGGCAACAGGTGTGCGTGGTTGTAAGTAGGAATGACAATTGAAAACATATTAATTTTTTTTCAGCAGACGAGTTGTAATAGTTTGTACTACTTGCCTAAATGCCCGTGATGAAACGTAATGCAACAACAGGCACGCCCCAAAGGCTATTGCTATAAGCAGTGCTATAGTGAGTAATTTAGGTGTATTCTGTTCGGCTACGAATAGCTGTTGCACCAAAAAATAGTAGCCCACAAGAAAAGCTAACGGCAAGAATAGTGCAAAGATATATCTTTTTAGCGAATTTACCAAAGAAAGTTGCAAATATGATAATAAAATCTTGTAATATACTAACATCATTATCAGGAATGCGAGCCATTTGAAGAAGGCAAACGAAAGCTCTTGGAGGTAATGTTGTGTAGCCAAAATACCTCCCCAGAACACCAAAGGCACCAGCCAATTGAGGTAATACATTTCCTTTACTCGCTGTTTTACCACCAATAGTGCCCCCACAGGATAACTGATAAACGCAAAAAGATTGCAGAGCATCAGCCAGCGCACTACAGGCACCGAAGCTCTATAACTATCGCCCACCCAGCACAGCACCAAAGGCTCTGCCAAAAAGGTAACCGATAGCAGCATATACATCACTATAGGTTGGTAAAGTACTGTTACATCCGAAAGGAGTTTTTTTAGTCCTTCCTCATTATCTACAAAGTGATTGAAACGTGCATAAAAAGGTGAAAAAAGCGTTCCTAAAATAGTGCGAACAAAGGTAAGTAGTGTAAAACCAATGCCGTAAATCGCTACTTTTTCAGCCCCCCAGAGCGCACCAATGCTCACGGCATCCAATTCGTAATACAATATCCAAGCTATCATCCCAAAGAAAAGCGAAAATGCCAAGCGTTGTGTTTGTGCGAAAATAGTTCTATCAAAGCGGATACTCTTGAGCAGTAAGCCAATGTCATAGTTGTAACGCCTGTGTGCTAAGGCGATATTCACCATAGGCACTATAAGGCTCACAAGCTGTATAAAAAGAAAATAGCCTACGATGTTATAACGCTCACCTCCAAAAAAGTAAAACACCGATAATATCTTAATCGTATTGCCTATGATGTTGATGCGCTGAAAGATGTAATCTTCCATTCTAATAACATAAATCATTTGCACAATGCGCTGTAATAGGGTTATGGGCGTAGTGAGTGCCAGCACTAACAGCAGTTGCTGGGCAATATTGTACTTGGCGGGGTCGGTAAGGTTATCAATAATAAGCTGGGGGGCATAGGCAAAGACTAAAAATACTACTGAAAGCAGGAGTAGGAATATCAGGAGTATAAAGGTAGTAAAGCCTGTAATGCGTATTTCGGTAGTGAGGTCTTTTTTGGCAAAAGCCTCTGCGGCAAACTTTTGTCCTGCTCCTAAAAAGCCTAAATCGGCGTATTGTAAGAAGATAGATAGCGATACGCAAATAGTATAAATACCATAAATAGGCTTATCGGCACTTATCATTGGTACTACTACAAACATTGATAAGAATGAAAGTACAAACGACAATCCTTGCCAAAGGTATATTTTCAAATAGTTTTTAGTATATGACACTTATTATAATTTTGAATTGTGAATTGTGAATTGTATTAACTTCTGATAATGATGCAAAGATACAAAAAAAGCGTGATTTGCCATAAATCACGCTTTTTTTATCTGCTCAAAGTAGTTATTTTTTTAAAACTTATAGCCTACATTCAGTTGTATTACACTATTTTTAAAACGAGGACTTTCAGAGTTAGCATCTCCTTTTTCCTTAAAGCTAAGTTCTGTCAAGCCATAGTTGTAAGTAGCTTCTACAAAGAAACCAGAATCGAGGTTGTACTCTATCCCTGCACCTACTCCAAAATCAAATTTTTTCTTAGGTTCAGCTTTTAAATCAGCATAGTTAAGTGTACGACCTCCCGCTTCAAACTCTCCTTTTAGTGATGTTTTAATAAGGTTGCTGATATTTACCCCCAATTTAGGACGCAAACCTTCTGCTACCGAGTATTTTAACCATATATGGTTTACGTTCATCTGAGTGTTTATCTCGCCGTTCTTTATGTCTATTTTTCGAAGAGTTTCTCCTTCTCTACCTCCCTCTATCGAGTTGAATTTAGCCCCTTGGAAAGCGTAAAGCACGTCTACTTCTACCCCCAATTTGTCGTTGAAGTTGTATTCGCCCAATACCCCAAATTGGTAACCAAACTTAAAGCCTGTATTATATTTAGTTGTAATACCTTCTTTAGTGTCTTTTTTAAAAGCAGCATTGCTGAAAAGCCCTCCTGCTTTTACCCCTACTTTAAATTCTTGTGCTTGTGCTACCCCTAATGTAGCTACTGCAAGCACCAATGTTGTGATAATCTTTTTCATTGTATGTTATTTGTTAAATTAGTTACAAAATTAATAGTATTTTATTTTTTGTTTCATCATCATTGTAGGTTTATCGCCCACTGATGTTGTTTTCTTTACCCAATTTTTCTTTTTATCGTATTGATAAACATTGGTTTCTTTGCGTAGAAGATTGCCATAGCTGTCGTAAGTAAGCGTTTCTACCTCGTTATTATTTTCATCAAAGGTTGATTTTACCAACTTTTGCAAGTTATTTTCAGCATCATATAGTTTTTTTTCTATAGCGTTGCCTTGGGCATCGTAAGTAAATACTGTTTTGCCTTTTACAACATTATCTTTGCCGAGCTTGGTTTCTTCTGATACCTTATTGTTATCGCCATACACATAAGTAGTTTTGTCGTCGCATACGCCTGCAATACACTCAGTGCGCTCTATCACACGCTGGTTGCTGTCATAAGCTGTGAGCCTACTCATAAAAACACTACCATCGGGTGTAAGCACATCGTGGCGCACACAATTTCCATTCTGGTCGTACTCATATGTGTTTTTAGACATTGAGGTATTGCTCGCATCACGTGAATCGGATACCAACACATTTCCATTTTCATCACGTGTATCTACATAGTTTATCACTGTGTTGTTATTTTTAGCGCGCATCTTGGTATTGATACCTTTTTTGTCAAATTCAGCATAAAACTCTGAGTTCATCAGCTGGGGTTTTCCTTTTTCGTCAAACTCATAACCTATCAGTTTATAAGTTTTTACCATACCTTTCAGTCCTGCACGCTCCCAACCATTTTGTTTTTGTTGTCCGAAAGCAAATGCCACAACAAAAAATAATGCAAATGTAATTTTTTTCATATAAATTAATTTATTTTCTGACCGAAAGTAGCCACAAATAACGTGCCAAACTACACTTTCTAAGGCTTTGCAATAGAAAACTGCACTACCCGCTGATTGAAACGCTTATAGAAATAGGGCAGTTTATAGAGCACCCTAAATATAAATGGATAACGCCCTTGGTTGTAGTCGCTCATAAAGTACTCTTTATCTAAGTGTAAATAGGGGTGCCATTGCTCTATAAGTTGGCTTTCTTTTTCACTCCATTTAAATTCAGGGCGGTCATTTTTTTGCATAGCTCCCAACGAATCGTGGTTTTTGGCGTGCCCTACCAGCGAGTAAGCCAAAATATCCATTACTATAGTGGTAGGTTGTGAGAGTTCTTGGCATAGTTTTTTAAAAAATGCCTGCACTTGTTGCCTGTCAAAGTACATTAGTACCCCTTCTACAATCACCAGTATGGGTTTATGGAAAGCCGTTATAAGGTGCATCCACGCATCGTCAAATAAGGACATTGCCAAAAACGAATAGCGGTCTGTTTCGGTAAAACACTGTTTTCGCAAAGCTATTACTTCGGGCAAATCGAGGTCGTACCAGTGAGTTACTTCGGGGCATCCCAAACGCTCATAGCGGGCATCAAGCCCTGCTCCTAATTGTATTACTACAGCATCGGGGTGTGCCTTTATAAAGGCTGCTGCTTGTTTATCTATCAGGCTTGCCCTAATGCATACGCCTGCCTGACTGAATGAGGCTTTTTTAAACTTAGAAAAGTCATAATCTATCTTGCTAATAATTTCGGCTGCTTTAGGGTCTTTTAGCAATGGTTTGGGGTGGTTGTTTTCAGTAGCCTTAGCCCATAGGGTGATGAGCATTGTTTCGGGCACTTGTGTAAGTTTGTTTGCTTGGTTCATTGTACGATTGTTTTTTAGAATTATTTTTAGCAAAGGTACGTATTTTTTTACAAATAGCAAGTGGTAAAGAAAAGAAAAAGCCATCAGAAAAACTCTGACGGCTTTTTTTCCTTAGTTAGTGAAAGAAATAATAATAAAATTTTTGCTATAAGATTTATTTAGTTAGTGATAAGTAAGTGATAGAGTCCTTTAGTTAATGTCAAATTACAATGATTAAGCTAATTAGTTGTATAGTGATTTTTTAGTGATTAGCTAAGTAGTTAGCTACTCCATCGCGGTTGGCGTTCATAGCATCTTTGCCTTCTTGCCAGTTGGCAGGGCATACTTCGCCGTATTGTTGTACGTGAGCGTAAGCATCTATCAATCGTAAAAACTCACTTACATTGCGACCAAGAGGCATATCGTTGATACTTTCGTGGAAAATCTTACCTGTTTCGTCAATCAAATAAGTGGCGCGGTAAGTTACGCTATCGCCCTCGATAAGGTAGTTGTCGTAATCTTCATCAAATACCTCATTAGTATCAAGAATATCTAATACTGTAGCGAGGTTGCGATTGCTATCAGCCAAAAGTGGATAGGTAACACCCTGAATACCACCTTGATTTTTAGGGGTATTTAGCCAAGCGAAGTGTACTTCGGCAGTGTCGCAAGAAGCGCCAATAACCTTTACGTTGCGTTTTTCAAACTCTTCTAAGGCTTCTTGAAAAGCGTGAAGTTCTGTAGGGCATACAAAAGTAAAGTCTTTAGGATACCAAAAGAGCAACACTTTCTTTTTGTTGTTAATAGCCTCGTTGAGTATGTTTATTTTGAAGGTAGCTCCCATTTTGTCGGTAGCATTTACTGCTATATTAGGGAATTGTTTTCCTACAAGTGCCATATTTTTTAGTGTTTATAGGTTTATTTTTCTGGGTGCAAAATTACAGCAAAACCAACACAAAAAAAGAGGTTGCTAATTGAAATTTTTTATCTAAAAATAGTTTTTGCTAATAATCGTTTTTTGAATTGTGCGAGCCGCACAGGCTTTTATACGCCCCACACTTTGGCAAACTTTCAGAGTTTGACAAAGTTTTATCCTTCGGTGCGAGCCGCACAGGCTTTTATGCGACCCACACTTTGGCAAACTTTCAGAGTTTGCCAAAGTTAATTATAATCAATCCCCCCGCTGGCGCGAGCTTGCAGCTTGTGCCCAATTCAAAATTCTCCCCCCTCCTACTTGTCCCATTTGTCTCACCCGTCTCACCCGTCCCATCAATTCAAAATTCAGAATCCAAAATTCAAAATTACCTCACCCCCAATTCAAAATTCAAAATTCAGAATTCAAAATTCTCAAAGTGTTAAAAACTGTGTTGATAAGTATTTTCGTTATTAGGAGATGCTATTCTTTTATTCCGTAACTTTGCCCTCAGAAAGAAATAATAATAAAAGCTATGAGCAAATTTACCAAACTTACTGAAGAACAGTTGCTTACCAAACGCAACTTCATAGAAAATTACCTTACTTCGCACAATGCCGCCACTGGCTCTCTCTTTGATGCCAACGCCAATGTGGCTCATAAAAACATCGCTACGATGGAGGCTGAACTCAATAAAGACATCAATATACAAGTGAACCGCTCATTGGTGTCTCACAAAATTGAACAGCTTTTTGGCAAGGGGCTTGCCGAAGAATACATCCGCCAAATTGAGAGTCACGAAATCTACGTACACGATGAAACAAGCCTGAAACCTTACTGCGTGAGCGTATCGATGTACCCTCTATTATTAGACGGACTGCTAAAGCTCGGTGGCGAAAGTAAAGCGCCTAAACACTTGGCGAGCTATTGCGGTTCGTTTGTCAACTTCTTGTTTTCGGTGTCTTCGCAGTTTGCAGGAGCAGTAGCTACGGTAGAGTTTTTGATGTATTTTGATTATTTTGCGCGTAAAGACTTTGGCGACAACTACCTCAGCTCTCATCGCGAGGTGATAGAAAACGAACTACAACACGTGGTGTATGCTATCAATCAGCCTGCAGCGGCACGTGGCTATCAATCGGTGTTCTGGAACATTTCGCTCTACGACCGCCCTTATTTCGATTCGATGTTTGGCACCTTCGTATTCCCCGATGGCAGTAAGCCTACCTATGAAAGCCTCGACAAACTACAGCAATTTTTTATGCATTGGTTTAACATCGAGCGCACTAAGGCGATACTTACCTTTCCTGTGGTAACCGCTGCGATGCTCACTAAAGACAAACGGGTGTATGACGAGCACTTTGCCCAATTCTGTGCCAAAGAGCTTAGCGAGGGCAATGCGTTCTTCGTATACCAATCGGATAACGCCGACTCTTTGGCGAGCTGCTGCCGCCTGCGCAATGAGATTTCGGACAATACTTTTAGCTACTCGCTTGGGGCAGGAGGGGTTTCAACTGGTAGTATCAACGTGATAACTATCAATATGAACCGTCTATACCAAAAAGGGCTTTCTTTGGAAGAAACGGTAGATAAAATACAAAAATACCAAGTAGCCTACCGCGCTATCGTACAAGATTATAAAGATGCGGGAATGCTGCCGGTATACGATGCCGGATTTATCAGCCTCAATAAACAATTCCTCACTATCGGCATCAACGGAATGGTAGAAGCAGCTGAGTATTTGGGAATTGAAATCTCCGACAACCCTGACTATAAGGCGTTTATCAACAAAAACTTAAAAGTAATTTACGACAAAAACAAAGAAGCCAAAGCTAAATATGGCTATATGTTCAACACTGAATTTGTGCCTGCCGAGAATTTAGGGGTGAAGAATGCGGCGTGGGACAAAGCTGATGGTTTGCAAGTGCCCCGCGACTGCTACAACTCGTATTTCTACATAGTAGAAGACAGCTCACAGAACCTTATCGACAAATTCTACCTACACGGCAATGACTATATTCAGTATTTAGACGGTGGGTCGGCTTACCACTGCAACCTCGAGGAGTATCCTACCCAAGAGGGGTTCTTCAAGCTGCTGAATGTAGCGGCTAAAACAGGTTGTAATTACTTCTGTTTCAATATTCGTGTAACAGTGTGCAACGATTGTGGGTACATCAATAAGCACACTACCGACCACTGCACGCACTGCGGTTCGCACGATGTAGATTACGCTACTCGTGTGATAGGCTACCTAAAGCGTATCACGAACTTCTCAAAAGACCGACAAAAAGAAGCTAAAATTCGTTACTATGGGCATACTACGGTATAGCAGTTACGACATTGTATTGCAAGAAGTTCCCAACGAGATATCGTTGTGTTTCACCATCACGGGCTGTCCGTTGGCTTGCGAGGGGTGCCATTCAGAATATATTTGGGATGGCAATAGCGGTTGTGTGCTTAGCAATGAACTGTTAGAAAAGCTCATAGATCGCTATGAAAGTACCATTAGCTGTGTGCTTTTTATGGGAGGCGAGTGGCAAGCCGAAAAGTTACTTTCGTATATTCTTACCGTAAAAAGCAAACAGCTAAAGGCTGCCCTCTACACAGGCTTGAATATGAAGCAAGTACAACGCCAGTGCCCCGAACTACTCGCCTGCTTAGATTATATAAAAACAGGCAAATGGCTACCCAAATTAGGAGGACTGGACAAGCCTACCACCAACCAAGAGTTTTTAAACTTACAAACAGGCGAGGTGATGAACTATCTTTTTCAAAAGGTGAAATAATTAAAGAATAATATAGATTTTATGATTTACTAAAAACCGCAGGGCTCGATAAACTTCTTGGTTTACCGAGCCCCGAAACTCTTTCGTCCTATCAGTGGTACGATGAGCGGTGCAAAGATACAAATTATTTTTTTATACAATAAAATTTATATGTTTTTTTGTTAATTATTATGCATTAGAAACTTTTCTGAAAATCTAATTGTAGTAAAAACCCTTTACAAAACTTCAGAATTTGCCAAAGTTGATTAGCCTTAAGTCTTCTATTTAATCATAATATAAAAGAGGCTGCCTTATTACAAGCTCCCTCACATTAACATTTTGTATAGTATCTATATTATCCCTGATAGGTAGCTCCCCAGCAGAGCCTATTTCCGTTTACAGATGAGGCAAAGGTAATACTTATCTATCTCCAAATGTTGAAGATAAAAAAACAGCAACCTTTTTGTCCATCATTCCTCAATTTAACACATTTACTTATTACTAAAACGAACAATACTCTTTAACGTGTGCGCTAAAGAGTATTGTTCGTTTAAAGTTCTATTCTTCTCAATTAAAAGAACTCCATTTCGTGAATATCTATATAACGATCTCCACTATTTCTGAAATAAGCCAAGTAGAGCTTAGAAGCTTTTATAGGTTTTTTAAACTTAATAAACAACTCTCTTGGTCTGCTTCCTGATGTAGTGTAATTACCTTGTGGTATATAATTACCTGCATTATCAATCACATATATTGATACAAAATCAATTCTCTTTTCAGGAGTATTTTGTGTTATCTTTATACCATTAATACGAGTTTCAGCATTAAATGTAGCTTTTACGTAAGCAGAATCTTCACTTTCTTCATCAATAGTTGTATCTATCCACCAAGGATTACCACCATAGTTGCCATCGTGCATTTTTTCAATATGTCCTGCGGCATAATTTGTAGAGAAAGAATAGTTGTTACGATTTATTAATGCCCCTGAATAGCTGTCTATTTCTTCAATTTCGTTATCTTCAGGTATCGCATTATCTGATACTTCTACAGTTACCAACACAGGAGTAGTAGATACTTGATGTGCTGTTCCTGAAGCATCATAAGCCATTAATTTCAATGGTAGCACATATTCTCCTTCAGCTGTTATCTGAGAGATGTTTTGTAAAGTAAAAGATATAGTTGCAGTTCTTTTATCCTTAAAGTCTATTTTGTTTATAGTACCTTCTGCTCCATTAGGAAGTAACGTTTTACCACCAGCAAGAGAGTTGTCTCTAACCAAGCCCAAAGAAATAGTTGTAGGGATAGCTGTAGAAGCTGTTACTTTTACATTTACAACTTTATCAGCATTCGTCATTTCGGCAACACCATTCTCAAGAGTAGCTTCTTTAGTAATATTACTCTTTTCAAAAGCAAAAGTTATAGTCTCAGGATAAATTCTCACCAATACATAGTCTCTACCATCTAATGTTTTTACAAACTCATTACCCGATGTCTTTACTGCCAAAGGCACTATAAATTTGTCTGTAAAATTAGCCCTATTGGTTACCTTTACTTCAAAAGTAGTAGAGCGAGTACCTGCTGCAATTGTTTTTTCAGCAGCAGTAATTTGTACTAATGATTCCTGCCCCAATGAATACCCAGGATATTGAGATCTTACTTTATCAAACAACGTAGCATCGTAAGCTAAAGTTACCTTAGCATCATTAGCAGATACCTTTGATAATTTTATTTCTACCTCTCTTTTGTTTTCTCCTGTTATTGTAAAGCCTTCCAATGACGACATCGGAACAACAATATCCGAAACGGTAGGGATAGCGTATTGATAGCGAGGGTCATAGCCTATACGATTACGTATATCATCATCCTCTATTGCTTTATCTATATCCCATTTTACACTATCGTTTTTCTCTACGGTAATATCATCTTTTTGACAACCTATTAATGAGGCTAATGTCAAAAAACTTAGTAATATTCTTTTCATCTTGTCTTTTTTTATTTTTAAATAATAGATAAACTCTGCCAAAAAGGCCTCTTTTTGGCAAAGCCCATCTATATCATTTTATTAATTACTTGTATCCAAGCCTTCTGCTGGGAATTTCACATTTTCTACCCACTCTATAGCTTCTAAAAATTCACTCTTTTCTATATCTTTCACATAGCTATCACCATCTTGTATACCCATATTTGATCTTGAGGTACCTCTACGGAATATAGTCGTGTTATTATATTTGCTCATATCTTTAAACTCATCTCTTTTGTTTAAAGGCAAATATACTATAAGCCCATTACTTTCAGGAGATGAAGGCAAATAAAGCCCATCTTTTATTTCCCCTTCTGAAAGCTCTCTGTTCCATATCCTAAATTCCCTCAAATAGCGGTCTGCCGAATAAGAAGTTTGTGTGTTTTCTATATTCACACGCATTCCTGGAGCTACTTTCAAGCTAGGGCGTACGTGTGTTTTTATCAACTTACCGTTAATGTAAAGCTTAAGAACAGGGTCTTTATAAGCAAATGTTATTTGGCACCATTTGTTTTTTGCTATATCAGGACTATATCCCCAGTCGTCAGCACTATCACCACCCCCATTTTTCACTTGTATTTTTCCTTCCGAAATACGTGTATAAGGCAACATAGGACCTTGGAAAAGCGACATATTCACGTGTACACCATCATAAGCGTGAAAATCAGTAAATAAATAGTGTGCTTGTACAGTAAACTCATTGCTTTCCTTGATGTCATTAGCCGCTTGCACTGCTAAAGCAAAACCCTGTTTTATTTTAACTACAGAAGTTCTGTACGGACGATCCAATGTTACTATCAAATCCTTGTTAGAAAGTACAGGCAATGATGCCGAAGCTATACGCAAAGGTATTGCATATTTCACTTCCAATGGATAAGCTTCTCCATCCAAAGGTTTTACTCTTACACCCACCTCAGCAATAGTAGAACCTTTCTTTATAGTTAGGTTCAAAATACCATTTGTTGTAGTATTTGCAGGGTTAGCCACCTCGTATAACTCATAAGTCCCTACTGGCAACATCTTGTAAGTAGTGTTATTCTTTTTGTTATATTCGGCAAAAAAATCTGTCACAGCTACCGTTACAGGCACATCATAAGCCATAAGGGTAGACATACTTATACTTATTTTAGTAGCAGCTGCTTGTGCCGCATTAGGAATACTAATGTTAGCCGCTTTTTTACTCATATACACTGCCGAATAGTTATGGCTACTACCCGTACCCTTACTATTTTCTGGCACATCCAATTTTTCTTGACAAGCTGTCCCACTAATCAATAGCGCAAGAGCAGCCAATTTAATTGCTATATTTTTCATCGTTTTTATTTTTTAAGGGAGTATAATCATAGGTTCCATTTCTTTATAACCCGAATAGTCTGGGCGTGGATTTGCTAAGCGAATAGCCTCACGTGTCCAAGTGTAGTGCAAATATTTGCGCGTAAGGTTATTTTCTCGCATATAACGCTTAAAGTCTTCGTGGCTATCATAGCTTATTGTATAGTCACTTTGCCCGTGATAAGCACCTATCCCCCATACTTTTCCTGCTCGTACATCTTTACCCTTCTGAATCAACACGTGAAATATCGCTTTTTGATAACTCGCTGTTGTAGAGTTATAATAAGGACCTCCCAACATAGGAGGGTGACTTCCTGATGTATTTACCCCATTATGCTCGTAGTCTTGCATAAAGTGTTTATCAAAGTAAATAGCAAATTTGTTTTCTCCTACAATAGGTGATGTTGAACTATTACCAAAAATAGGAGCTATACCACAAGGCACATCGGCACATAGATAGTAGCGTTTAGAAAAGTAATTTGCAGGCAAATGAGGTGTAAGTTTTTCTATAAACTCTTTCTCTTTAGCGTGGAAACCAGCCGTATTTGCATCAAACAAAGCCTTTAGGTTATTCTCTCTTTCAGCCTGTGTTTTCGCAACGTGATTAGTCCCTACAGGCCCAAAGTACTTAGCCATTTCTTTTACAAACTTAGCAATATTTTCATAGTTATTATCCTCTATCATCAAAGGAGTTCCCTCTTTGGTTACTGCACCGTGATCACCACAAGTCTCCCAGTCTATATCATATCCGTCAAAGTCCAATGATATAATATAACGAGCCAACTCACGTGCGTAAATTTCAGGCCACTGAGCATAGCACTCAGTAAAAGGATATTTAGTATGAAACGCTTGGTAACCAGTTTTTCCTTCTGTGTAAGAAGGTAAGCCAGTGCCCACACTCGGAGTTTGCCAGCACATCAAGATAGCACTCCCCTTTTTATGGAAAATTTCTATATCTTTTTTGTGGTTAGCTGTAAGCTCTTCTGGGTGCAAACCTCCAAGACCACCCCATATAGATATCGCAACTACAGAGTCTGGCACTGATTGTAACCACCCTCTCGCAAAACCTTTTACAGGTTGCCAAGATGACCCATCATACCACATATATACCATAGGCATTTGCCCTCCTTCTCTACCTGTATTGAGCCATGTTTTTGCTTTGTATTCTCTTAGTTGTTCCCAATAAGCCTCAAGTGCTCTCCTATTCTCTTCTGTTCGGGCTGCTTCAGCCACCCATTTTGCACCATCTCGTTTTTCTTTCAAATCCTCCAATGCTGCTTTTTCAAAACGTTCTGTGTTATTTTCAGTCTCTGTCCATTTGCTGCAGCTCGTAAATACTGCTGCAAATAGTAATGACATATAAATAAATTTCTTCATAGTATTTTATTATTTAGATTTTTTATCCCACCATACATCAGTAGCAGCGTTGTCATTTCCGCCCAATAGATTCACCGCTTCACTCATATTATTTCTGTTAAGCGTGTATTCTTCTATAGAGAACGGCATCCTGCGTACACCACCACTTTTGCCATCATTAGAAATATTTGTTGCCCCTACGTTAGTCATATTCGTTACAGGAGGCATCATTCTTGGATAGCCAGTACGACGCCATTCCGCATAAGATTCCAACCCAAGAGGAAAGTTCGCAATATATTTCTGAGTGATAATTTGCTCTAAGTGAGCTTCAGTTGTAGTTTCTGAATCCCAACGCTTGTTGATAGTGCTCACAGGTTCTACGTTATAATCACTCCTCGCTGGGTCTACATATCGCACAGGTACTCCTGGTGTCGTAGCATAAGTACCTGCTTCCAATCCATTTTCTTTAAATGAAAGCGCAATACCATTTTGGTAATAGTTCTTCGCCGTATCAGAACTTATAAGCCCATACAAAGCCGCTTCTGCCAACAAAAACTGTACTTCCGAAGCTTTAAACCAATAAGTAGGTGTAGCCTCTGTGATATTTACTTCAGAATAGTCGGTATATTTTGCTTTAGGCTCACGGCTTCCCATACGCACCGCAAAATAATCATTATTACCATTTATAGTCCTTTTAGTGAAGTACTTATCTATTCGCGCATCATTATAGCCTTTCATAAGCGAATAAATACTAGCCCCCATATTAGCCTCGTTATAAGTGCGCAAAATCCAATAAGAGTTTTTAAATATAAAACGCCCATTAGTTTGTAGCTTTGCAATATCTCCTAATTCAGTAATAAGCCCACCAGGGTTGGTAGTAGCTTTAGTAACATAGCTTTGGCAAAGAGCAGCATCTGCATAACGCACACGCATTGCCAAACGCAACATCAATGAGTTACCCAATTTCATCCATTTTTCAGTATCTCCTTGGTATAGAGGGTCGCTATCTCCTAATATTTTATCACCCCCATCCAATTTGTAACGATTAAGCGTTTCTACAGCCTCTTGCAATTCAGCAAGCATAGAACGATAAATAGACTCTTGAGAGTCATAAGGAGCAATAAGATTACCGCCACCTATTCGGCTATAAGGAGCAGGCCCAAACAAGTCTGTTAAACGATGCATCCCCATTACTTTTATAATTTGAGCCACCGAAAAAGTAGCTTGGTCTGTAATACCTTTCTTATGAAATACTTGTACTCCATTTTCAAGTTTTACATCGTGGTTTGCCGCTTTTATTTGCAAGAAAGAAAGCATAGTACTTTCAAGCATAGTTTTAAATACACCACTCCTACGTCCTTCTTTGATGTAGAAGTTAGGAGTACTTATACCTCCGTCCCACTGGGTTCCTACACCCACATAACCAGACCATATATCTCCTGTCATACAAGAAGTTACTTGGTAGTTATTTTGCGCTTCAGTACCTGCCTTAGCAGTACCTGTAGGTATTATACCTGCAATAAAACTCGGAAATATACCTACAGAAGCTAATCCATCAAGGGTTCTTTGATGCTCATCAGGAAATAAAGGATTGGTATTTACCTTTTCAAAATCTTTTGTACAAGAAGCCGTAACCAAAAGAACTGATGATAATGCTATTAAAATTTTTCTCATTTCTTAGTCATTTAATTAAAATTGTAGTTTAACACTCATACCATAAGTAGTCATACTTGGTACTTGGAAGAACTCACTCGCTGCATAAGTCCCAACACCCCCTACTACTTGTGGGTCAAAAGGTGCTTTGTTGTAAATCATCCATAAGTTAGTACCTATTACCGAAAAAGTAAGTCGGTTAATGCCTAAGTTGCCTAACTCTTTACCATCAAGCGTATAGCCTAATGAAAGCTCTTGTAAGCGTACATTGGTAGCATCATAGTTATAATAACCTGCCATTGAGCCATCACCACCACCTATAGTTTGGTAGTAAGCTTTTGCAGGATATTGTTTCCCATTCACCCATACACCTCCTGCATCACGAGCATCGGCAGTCGCTTTAGATACCCCCATAAAGTCCAAACCTTTTTGAGTACCCGAAATTACAATACCACCAAAACTACCATTGAACAAGAAGTCCAAAGAGAATCTCTTATATGAAAAACCATTTCTCCATCCTAAAGTAAAATCAGGTGTTGAACGACCTATCTTTATTGTTTGAGTATAGTCTATTTCATAACCTCCTGAAGGGCTTGGGATAAGTTCTCCATTCGCATTGCGTTTCAATACCCCTTTAGTTGTAATATCAGCTATACTACCCCCTTCTTTCAAAAGGTTACCACCACGTTCCACTTCTGTCATATCAAAATACTCTCCTGTGAAAGGGTTGCGATAGTTTCTTACAAACTTCTTAATCTCATTTACGTTACGTGAATAAGTAACCGAAGTATCCCAATGCAAGTCACTTACTATATCAGTATTGAAGTTAAGTGCCAATTCTATACCTCTATTTTCTATATCTCCCGCTTGTAGATAAAATTCAGTAAACCCTGATGAAGGTGATAAAGGTATATTAAAAAATTGGTTATAAGTGTTTGATTTGTATAAGGTTACGTCTAAACCTAACTTATTGCCCAAAAGCTTGCTGTTCAACCCTGCTTCCCAAGAAGCTGTGCGTTCTGCTTTGAAATCTGGGTAAGGATAGTTAGAAGTCGCTTCTACCCCTCCTGCTGAAAGTTTATAGGTAATTGTACCTGGGGTAAGCCCTTCTTTGCTGATAGGCGAACCTACTTCAGTATAAGAACCACGCAATTTCAAATAGTTAATAGCTTTAGGCATTTTGAGCATTTCCGATAATACCGCTGAAAGACCTACTGAAGGATAGAAGAATGAAGGTTCAGCCGAATTTACCAATTGTGATGACCAGTCATTACGCCCTGTAAGAGTAAGGTATAGCATACGTTTGTAACCAAGCTCGGCACTTGCAAATACCGCTACGTTCTTACTACGTGAATAATCTTGTCCTTGCCCTGGTTTATTAGGGTCTAAGTTTTCACCAGAAAATAAGTTAGGAACAGTTAAAAGAGGTCCCCCTATATTGATACCATATCTATAACGGTCATTATAGCTTGCCCCCACGTTGGCTGCTAAGTTTAAATTCTCACCAAAGTTCCTATTGATATTAGCAATAATATCTGCATAGGTTTGTTCGTAATTTACATTTTTATTGGTATAGAAACCCTTTCTTGAAGAAGAAGTTAGCAAATTTGCTGAGCTTGCAAATATCTTTTCTTCTATCGTAGAAGCTGTATTATCTATACGCACACGTCCTGTAACATTTAGCCAGCTAAGCACATCATATTTTAACGATGCTGAAAACATATAACGTTTTTTGTTACCCAAGCTAATTTGTCTGTTTGCTACCCAATAAGGGTTTTCAGAAAGTGAAAGAGGAACCCCAGGTTCTTCAGGATAAGGACGATATTGTTCATAAATACCACGTGAAGGATTATAGCGTTCGTATGCCTGAATATCTCTATAGTCTAAGCTACGTGGCATTAAATACAACCCTACTAATGGGTTTCTATATCCCCCACCTGTAATCATATTGCGCTCCCCTTGCATAATGTAATTAGCACTCACATCCAAATGTAATTTGTCATTTGCAAAAGTAGAAGTGTTACGAGCACCTATATTATATCGGTAGTAATTATTGTTAGGAATAAGCCCATTAGCATCTGTTTGAGACCCCGATACAAAAGTTTGATTTTTATTTGTTCCTGTAGAAAAAGTAACAGCATTGTTGATGTTAACCCCTGTATTGAAGAATTTTGCAGGGTCAAAAGTAGAAGGAGTTGCCAACTTTGCACCCCAGCTTTTATTGTCACCAGCATCATTGCCATAAGTGTTTTGAAACTCAGGTAATACAAAAGCCTTCATAAGCTCAATACTGCTCGATACATTTACTTCAGTTTTACCTTCTTTACCTTTTTTAGTGTTGATAAGGATTACCCCATTAGCTGCCTCACTACCGTAAAGCGCTGCCGCTGAAGGTCCCGTAAGTACGTTGATGCTTTCTATATCTTCAGGGTTTATATCAGCCATACTATCACTACTTACACGTTTTGCCTCTACTCCACCTCCATCTTTGTCGGTTTGGAAGCTAAACATTGGCACCCCATCAATCACATAAAGTACGCCATTGTTACCATCAATTGATTTTAAACCACGCATTACCACTTTGGTAGCACCCCCTACACCAGCAGCACTGCGTTGTATATTTACCCCAGCAACTTTACCATTAAGACTATTTACAAAGTTAGCGTCTTTCACTTTGGTAAGCTCTTCTGATTTTACCTGTTGTACGTTGTAGCTCAAGGCTTTTTCTTCGCGCTTGATACCCAAAGCCGTTACAACCACTTCGCCCAGCTGCTGCATCTCTTCCTTCAAAGCAATATTCAGCGTAAGCGTCCCACTCTTTTTATCCACTTTCTTCTGTTGTGAAGTATATCCCAACGAACTAAATTCAAGCACCTCATTCGCTGAAGCCTGCAGCTCATACTTCCCATCAAAATCTGTCGATACTCCTCGTGTTGTTCCTTTAATAACAACACTCACTCCTGGCAGTGGCATCCCGTCACTGCCCGTAACTGTACCAGTTACTTTCGTTTGCGCCCATAGCGTACCGCTAAACAACGCAAAAACGAATAATAGCATTGATATTTTTACTCTCATTACTTTATTGAAATATTAAATTTTTGCCAAAATTATAACTTCTTTTTGAATTGAGCAAATTTTTTTTGTACTATTTTTAGTATTTTATTAACATTTTATTTTGAGGTTTTATATTCTATTGATAATCAAACGAAAGTGTAAGTATTATTTTTTCTTTCTAAATAGAAAAAATGCACTACATCTGCCCGTGCGGCTCACACCCTCATAAAAATAAAACTTTGCCAAACTACAGGCTTATCCCTCGTTTAGCAAAGTTTATACAGCTGAATTTCAATGTTTATTAAGTGTGATACTGCGGGCAATGGCAACAAGCCCATTTTATCTTTTTATCGGTGCAAAGGTAATAATTTATTAAGCACGCTCCACATTTGCCGCAATTAGTTACTAACATAGTTTTTCACAATATTCTCCACATAGTTATCCCTGCTACCTTCCTGCTACCTTCCTGCTACCTTCCCGTTATCTACCCGTTATCTACCCGTTATCTACCCATAAGCTTCAGCGAAGGTTGAGCGAAGGTTCAGTGAAAAATAAAAAGCCCGTGCGGCTCGCACAATCCTTGGCACTATTTTTGATACTGCTCAGTATACTAATATCAATACCTATGAAAAAAATAATCCTACTTATGGCAGCAATACTGCTCGGCTTTACCGCTCAGGCACAATTACAACGCCACAGCACCACCCCCGAAATTACCCTACCACAGCCCGATGGCACCCCCCTAAGCCTTTCATCACTAAAAGGTAAATACGTACTTATAGATTTTTGGGCACACTGGTGTGTCCCCTGCCGCGTAGAAGCCAAAAATATCAAAAAAGTATACGAACAATATAAAGATAAAGGATTTACCGTATTCTCAGTATCAGTAGATAAACCCCGCGACAAACAAAAATGGATAGAAGCCATCACCAAAGACGGCGCATCGTGGGCACAAGTATTAGACGAAAAAGGAGAAATCTCCGATAAATACGGCGTAGAAAGTATCCCCGCCCTATTCCTCATAGATCCCGAAGGAAATTTAATATCACAAGGAGACGGATTACGAGGCAAAGGTCTTGCTAAAACATTAGATAAATACCTGAAATAGAAACAAATAAAAAATACTTTAGAAAAAAACTCAAAAAGAACTATTACTTTTTGAGTTTTTTATTTTGTAGATACACTAAAAAATCTTATTTTTGCGTGTCTAAAAAAGTATTTAAGGTATTATGGACTTTTCTCTATCTCTATTACAAAAAGAACAAGAAGCAATCATTGTAGGTTTCAGTGCCGATTGCAAGCAAGACGTACGCCAGCGTCTGCTCGATTTAGGCTTCGTACGAGGTAGCAAAATAAGAGTAGAAAACGTAAGTCCGCTACACGACCCCGTAGCATATACCGTCCACAACACGCAAATCGCCCTGCGCAAAGCCGATGCATTATGCGTGCTGGTAAAATTGATAAATGATGATGAAACAAATATGTGATACTTGCGAACTAAACCCCAACACTTCTCTGAAAAAATTAGGCGAAGCAACCGCCGAAGCAGGCTATACCATTGCATTAGCAGGCAACCCCAATACAGGTAAAAGTACCGTATTCAACGCCTTAACAGGTCTACACCAGCACACAGGCAACTGGCCTGGCAAAACAGTTACTCGTGCCGAAGGCGGCTTCGCATATCGCAATGCCAATTATAAAATTATCGACCTGCCTGGTACCTACTCATTGCTCTCCACCTCTGAAGACGAAGAAGTAGCCCGTGATTTTATTCTCTTCGGAAAACCCGATGTTACCGTAATAGTAGTTGATGCAAGCCGATTAGAACGCAACCTAAGTTTAGCCCTGCAAATATTAGAAATTACTGATAAAGCAGTATTGTGCCTAAACTTAATGGACGAAGCTCACCGACACCATATTAGTATAGATACTCGTACTTTGTCACGCGATTTAGGAATACCCGTTGTAGCAACCTCAGCACGCCGCAAAGAAGGTATCAGCGAACTATTAGAAGCCGTTGAAGCTGTAGTTACAGGCAAATTCCGCACTCACAAACAGTCATTTATAGCACTCCCTAAAGAAAATGCCTCCGCTATAAATGAGCTTGTCGCTTTGCTGAAAGAGCTAAACCCCACCCTTGCCAATACTCAATGGCTAGCAATGCGCCTCATTGAAGGCGATGAAAGCGTAAAAAACGGAATCCACAACGGACTTTTCTCGTCCGTCCCCAATACTCAAAAACAAGAAGAACTGTTAAATGTAGCCGAAACCTATCACCATAAATTAGGCGATAGCTACCGCAATGCACTCGTAGAAGCTATTTATGCCAAAGCAGGAGCACTAATAGAAGCCTCTGTCACCACCGATTTTTCTGTACGTTCCTTCAGAATAGACCGCGCTATAGATAGAATTGTAACACATAAGCTATGGGGCTTCCCTATAATGCTACTATTACTATCGTTAGTCCTTTGGATTACCATCATAGGCTCCAACTACCCCTCACAATGGCTCTCCGATTTGCTAATCGGCTGGCTATACCCCCTCCTGAAAGAAGGAGCTACAACACTACACTTCCCTTGGTGGCTAAGCGGCTTCCTAATAGATGGTGTATATTTGGCTACAGCGTGGGTAGTATCAGTAATGTTGCCCCCAATGGCAATTTTCTTTCCTCTTTTCACCTTATTAGAAGATTTTGGCTATTTGCCACGAGTAGCTTTCAATCTCGATAAGCTATTCCGCAAAGCAGGAGCACACGGCAAACAAGCACTTACAATGAGTATGGGCTTTGGCTGCAATGCCGCAGGAGTAGTAGCAACACGCATCATCAACAGCCCACGTGAAAAACTGATAGCCATTATTACCAATAACTTTTCCCTATGCAACGGGCGATGGCCTACACAAATACTTATTGCTACATTATTTATAGGAGTATTAGTGCCTAAGGAATTTTCAGGCACCGTCTCTATGATTGCAGTTATAAGTATTGCCGTACTTGGGATAGCCTTTTCGTTATTCACCTCGTGGTTGCTATCCAAAACCCTATTAAAAGGAGAAGCCTCCTTTTTTGTATTAGAGCTCCCCCCCTATCGCCCCCCACGATTCTTCCAAACGCTCTATACCTCACTCATCGATAGAACACTTATCGTGCTGGGGCGCGCCGTTACTTTTGCTGTACCTGCAGGTGCTGCAATATGGCTTATATGCAACATCAGTCTGCAAGATACACCTATAGCTCTATGGCTTATCAAAGGATTAGACCCAGTAGGAACACTGATAGGGCTTAATGGCATCATTCTTTTGGCATATGTTGTAGCTATCCCTGCCAACGAAATAGTTATCCCCACCATACTGATGCTCACCGCAATGAGTTTAGGGCAGGCAGCCACAGGCGAAGGAGCTGGCGTACTTATGGAGGCATCACAAGCACAAATAGGAAGCTTATTGCACGCAGGCGGCTGGACACTACTCACAGCTGTCAATCTAATGTTGTTCAGCTTGTTACACAACCCCTGTAGTACTACTATTTACACCATTTATAAGGAAACAGGCAGCAAAAAATGGACAGTCATAGCTACCTTATTACCTATTATTTATGGGATAATCATTTGCTTTATTACGGCACAGCTATGGCGAGTTTTATAGTAAAAACAAAAGCATAGAGTATACACAGAATAGACAATGCAAAAAAAAATATAAAAAAAATTTGCATAGTTCAGAAATAAGTACTACTTTTGCACCGTCATAATCAAAAGGACAGGTCTCATAGCTCAGTCGGTTAGAGCATCTGACTCATAATCAGAGGGTCGTTGGTTCGAGCCCAACTGGGACCACCAAAAAATCCTTGAAGTAAATACTTCAAGGATTTTTTGTATATCATTAGTTATAATAAAAAGGCTGTCGCAAGTTTTTACGACAGCCTTTTACAATTATTATTTCTGAACTATTACTGCTATAGAAAGTTCTTTGAGCTGAGCCTCATCAATAGGTGAAGGGGCATCAATCATCACATCTCTACCACTATTATTTTTAGGAAACGCTATAAAATCGCGTATAGTCTCTTGTCCGCCAAGTAGTGCTACAAGTCTATCAAAACCAAAGGCTAAACCTCCGTGAGGAGGAGCACCATATCTAAAGGCGTTCATTAGGAAACCAAATTGGGCTTGTGCCTGCTCAGCAGTAAAGCCTAATAGCTCAAACATCTTAGCCTGAAGCTCACGGTCAAAAATACGAATAGACCCCCCTCCTACTTCATTGCCATTGAGTACAAGGTCATAAGCATTGGCACGTACTGCAGCTGGGTTGGTATCAAGAAGCGAAATATCTTCAGGCTTAGGCGATGTAAAAGGATGGTGCATTGCAAAGAAGCGGTTTTCATCCTCATTCCATTCCAAAAGCGGAAAATCTACCACCCATAGTGGTGCATATTCATCAGGTTTACGCAAGCCAAGACGCTCTGCAAGTTCCATACGCAATGCGCTAAGCTGTGTTCGCACCTTATTTGCCTTCCCAGAAAGAATACAGATAAGGTCACCTGCCTGTGCTCCAGTACGCTCTGCCCACAATTTAAGGTCGTCTTCATTATAAAATTTATCTACTGACGATTTAAAGCTACCATCCTCATTACACTTCACATACACCAACCCCGAAGCTCCTATTTGGGGGCGTTTTACCCATTCTACAAGTGCATCAATCTCTTTACGAGTGTAACTATTCGCTCCTGGTACAGCAATACCCACTACCAATTCAGCTTCATTGAATACCTTAAAATCACGGTGTTGAGCAAGGTCATTCAGCTCACCAAATTTCATCCCAAAGCGAATATCAGGCTTATCATTCCCATAAGTCTTCATAGCCTCAGCATAAGTCATTCGAGGGAAAGCCCCAAACTCCAAGCCTTTAAGCTCTTTAAGAAGATGTTTTGCCAACCCCTCAAAAGTGCTAATAATATCCTCTTGTTCTACAAACGACATCTCACAGTCTATTTGTGTAAATTCAGGCTGACGGTCTGCACGCAAGTCTTCATCGCGGAAACATTTTACTATCTGGAAGTATTTATCTAAGCCTCCCACCATCAATAATTGTTTAAATGTTTGTGGCGACTGCGGCAAAGCGTAAAACTCACCTGCATTCATACGGCTTGGCACAACAAAATCGCGGGCCCCTTCAGGAGTAGATTTGATAAGAACAGGTGTTTCTACCTCAATAAACCCTTGTTGTGAAAGGTAGTTACGCACCATCATTCCCACTTTATGACGAAAGATAAGATTCTCACGCACAGGAGTACGCCTAATATCAAGATAACGATACTTCATACGCAAGTCCTCACCACCATCAGTGTTGTCTTCTATGGTAAAAGGCGGTATTTCAGAATGATTTAAGAGCGTGAGAGCTGTAACGAGTATTTCTATCTCGCCAGTAGCTATTTGTGCATTTGCAGCCTCACGTTTTATTACCTTTCCCTGTACCTGTATTACATCTTCACGTGAGAGCCCTTTAGCGCGCTCAAACACAGCCTTATCAGTACGTTCTTCATCAAAAATGAGCTGGGTGATACCATACCTATCGCGTAAGTCCACCCAAATCATAAAACCCTTATTGCGGATACGTTGTACCCAGCCGCTAAGAGTAACCTCCTTGTTTTCGTGTGAGATATTTAGCTCTCCACAAGTATGCGTTCTATACATCTTTAATTATGATTTTTTCAGTCCTATATAACTATTTACTGCGCGACAAAGGTAGTCAAAAACTAATAAATCTCAAAGACTTTTCTCTAAAAAATTTTATCCTTTATCCCCTACCCTTACAGCAAAAAACTATCTAAAAAAGCAGATACTTTCTTAGATAGTTTTTATATATTATTCTACTATGTTTTAGTTTCCTATAGCATCAAAGTCAAAATCTGCAAAGTTTTGAATATCTACTACTATAGAAGCATCATCACCTTCAAACCAAGCTTTTTCATTAGGAGCTTTTCTGTAACGGAAATTGCTACCTTTACCTACTACTGATGAATATCTTACTGATGAAGCTGAAGGTACAAATAAGCGGCGCTTGTTATTAGTGTCTGTATCAAAAGCCGAAGAAGCACTTGTTCCTTCTCGGTCGTCATAAGTAACACCCTTAGGCGGATTTACTCCTCTGAAAGCTACTGCATATAAAGAAGAACATCCTTTAAAAGATTGATCACCTAATAGTTCAAGCGTTGCAGGGAACTCTACTGAGTGTAGGTTTCTTGCATTCCTAAAGGTATCATAACCTACTTTTTTTACTTTTGGCATTACCACTTTCTTCACACTGATATAACCAACAGACATATTGTCAAACAAATTACCTTCAATTACTTCTACATTATTGAAGTTTATATACTCTACCTGTGTTTGCCCTTGAAAAGCTTTATTAGGTAGTTTTTTTGCATTATCAGGCAATTTTATTGTTTTAGGCAAGCTTACCCCTGTTTTTACAGTAAGTACCCCATCTTCATCTACACTGAAGTACTGTTCTGGATTAAAAACTTTTACAGTAACACTAAACTGAGTGGTTTGCCCATCAGCATTTGTAAATTTAACTGTAGCAACACCTGCTTTTAGCCCTTTTACAGTAAAACTTTTAGCTGCTTTCCCTGTTATCTGTCCTACTTGGTTTCTTATATCTTCATATACAAGTTCTACACTTACCACTGCATTGTTGCTGTTGATTACTTTCACACGGTCATAATTTCCATTTTCATCAACAGTAGCTTCTTTATAAACACCTTCTAATGCTACCGTAGCTGCATCACCCACAATAAGCTCAGTAGGAGCGTTTTGTGCTTTAAAAGGTATTATAGTATATACAGGTATCTCAAGTGTTTTATTGTAGGTAAGGTCAGTAATTTTAATTTTACCTGCTACCCCTTGACCAATCCCTGTTACATATAGCTTACTACCTTGTGAGCGTACTGTAGCTGCAGCTGTACTTGCTGTTTCAATTTTATAGCTACCAGAACCTCTTAATACACGTCTTGTAATTTCTTGCTCTACATTCCTTTGTAAGAAAATAGTGCTATTATCTACTGCAAAATTAGCATCTCCTCTTTGTGTAGGGTCTTGCACATTTACTTTTATTTGAGCTCTATTCCCTGCATTATCTTGTAGATATACATAATCAACCCCTACTCTTACCCCTGTGATTCTAATATTAGTAGGATTACCAGGATCACGTACTATATTGATATTGCCATCCTCTGTAGTAGGGTTTTTAATTGCGTGCGCTGAAGAAGCACTTACATTCACTGAATGATTTACATCTACTGCTACTTCTTTACTCGAAACAGTAATGCCATTATTACTATCTCCACCACTGTCTTTTTTGCTGCAACCAACAAGGATACTACCTGTTAGCGCAGCTGCCGTTAAAATAAAGGTTGTAGTTCTCATTGTATTCTTTTTTAATATTATTTCCTCTAATTGTCGCAAAAGTACAAACTTTTACTCACATATACAACTATTTTTACAATTATTACTCATAATAATTTGTTGTATCTATAACAATAGCTCATAATTTGCTGAATATCAAGTTTTATTAATAACACTTCTGTTGTTAATAAACCTGTTGATAAATTCGTAGTAAATTACGAAATGTAATAAAAAAAGAAGTTGTACAAATCTCTCATCCGTACAACTTCTTCTTTATTCTAATCATCAAAGGCTTATACTTCTTCTTGATCTCTCAAATGCTGAATATATTGAGCTCTTTGAATTTCGCTACGGCGGCGTACTGATGGCTTTGTAAAGTGTTGTCTTTCACGTAGCTCACGTACCACTCCTGTACGGTCAAATTTTCTTTTGTAACGTTTTAGCGCTTTATCAATGCTTTCTCCGTCTTTTATTGGTATTATTAACATAGCTGATACACCCCCTTTCATTTTCAGGCTGCAAATATACTACTTTATTACAAATAAACAACTATCCATAAACTTTTTTTATCAAATCTTTTACTGATAATTCACTGTCATCACTTTCATAAAAGAGATATTCCTGCGGAAGTTGTTTTATAACTTCCTGTAATTTAATGTCATATACAAGGTAAGAACCCAATGACAAGGCTATCCCATTAGCGATAAGCTCTTTGGCTACTTGTGCGTTTTTTCTAAAACCATGCATCACCCATAAGCCTTTAGCTTTGCTTTTTTTTCGCAGTGCAACAACCTCTGCATATGCTTTTACACAATGAATAATGAGCGGCTTGCCAAGTGTTTCGGCAAGAGTTATATGTTTCAAAAAGATTTCTTGTTGGTGGGGTAGGGTAGTGGTGATGTTTTTATCCAAGCCACATTCACCTATAGCCCAGCAATTAAAATGATTAGCCAAGTGCAATAGCGCCTCCCATTGCTTGTCAAAATCTTCTAAATACCAAGGGTGTACACCTACTGAAAAAGGTTCATCAGTCAAAGCCTCTAACGGATACTGATGCCGTATCACCAAAGTATCAGCAGTAGAGTGCAGTTTATGAGAGTGCACATCTAAGTATATCATATTTTTTCTACTCTGCGCTGGTGTCTGCCTCCTTCAAAAGGAGTGTCTAAAAAAGTAGCAACCATCTCTACTGCTTGTGGTACAGCCGTAAAGCGCGCAGGGATACTTATCACGTTGGCATCGTTATGGGCACGGGCTAAGGCAGCAATTTCTTTTGTCCAGCAAACAGCACAGCGCACTCCCGCGTGTTTATTAACTGTCATTGCAATACCATTGCCACTGCCGCAGATAACAATACCCAATACAGCCTTACCCGAAGCTACAGCAGTGCCCACAGCGTGTCCAAAATCAGGGTAATCTACACTATCATTAGTATCAGTGCCAAAGTTCTCTACTTCAATACCCTTTCCTTTTAAATAAGTCACAATAGCGTTTTTAGTTTCAACGCCCGCATGATCGTTTCCTATAGCTATTTTCATATATTTGTTTATTATTTATTCAGCCTTTAACAGGTGATTTATAACAGTAGCTGCAGCTCTTAGTCCTATAGCTGCAGGCATAAAACTGATAGTCCCATAGTAAGACTTTTTATAGTCAGTGTCATTAGTGCGCTGCATTGAGCTTCTATCCGCTATTTCCGATGAAAATACAGCTTTAACCCCCGAATCGATATGCTCATTCTTCAAACGCTTACGTATAAATTTAGCAAGCGGACAGTTATAGGTTTTCATCAAATCAGCAACTTTTATCTGGCTAGGGTCAGTACGACCCCCTGCCCCCATACAGCTCACTATTTTCACCTTTTTGCGCTTTGCACTTCTAATCAGGTTTAATTTCGGACTTATCGTATCAATACAATCAATAACATAATCATAGGTAGGAGTGATGATATCCCACGCTCTTTCAGGAGTAAGAAATTCCGTAATTACTGTTAGCTGTAGGCTAGGGTTGATGTTTTTTAAGCGTTCTGCCATTACCTCCGTTTTAGCTTTCCCTATAGTATTATGAAGGGCAGGCAATTGTCTATTAATATTCGTTTACGATACTGTATCCCCATCTACTATGGTAAGGTTGCCTACTCCCGCTCTTACAATAAATTCCGCCGCAAAAGCCCCTACGCCTCCAAGCCCTACAATTAGCACTTGCGATTGTTGCAATTTTTCAATTCCTTGTTCTTTTATTAGTAATTCAGTCCTTTCTAACCAACTCATTATTGATTTTTTGTGTTTTATTTTTTAAGCAATAATTAATTCTTCTTATAGCTGCAAACTGCGTAGGTAATTATATTCTATTGAGGTTTAATATCTCTGGGTTATTTCTGTTATCCCAAAAAGACAAAATCTCAATCGTTTGGTTTTCTTCAATAATATGATAATACATTGAGTAATTATGAAGTATAACTACTCTTCTCACTCCTTCTCTGTTTTCTACTATTAAACCTACTCTAGGATTATACTCAAGTATTTTACAGATTTTTGCTATTTCAGCTTCTAATTTTAGTATATAGCTTTCTGATTGCGTTTTTTCTAACCAATACAGTGAAATATCATACAATTGAATTTTAGCTTTTGGCAACCAAATAATCGTTAGATTTTCCATTTTTCCAATTCTCTATAAGTTCTCGTAATCCTTTCATCACCTCATTATGAGAAATAAAAATACCTTTTTTTGCCTCTTCTAAACCCTCATCTATAGAATGTAGTTCAGCTTCTGAAACCTTTACTGAAGACTCTTCTGCTGAGTAATTCTCACTTAGTAGCACTTCTTCTTTTGTTATTGTAAGTGTATCCATAGCTATTTTTCTTTTTAATATTGCTTGTAAACTAAACTATACTCATTTGCTGATTATAGTAATAAGTGTGAGCTTGCTTTTTTAAAGCAAAAACTCATCTTCTTCATTACTCTCTATTCCCAAAGCTTCATATATATATTTGAAAGTGGAAAGCAACTTAGGTTTGCCATCTATTAAAGCTACATCGTGTTCAAAGTGAGCAGAAGGCTTGCCATCAGCAGTAAGTATCGTCCATCCATCTTTAAGCTGTCGGATGCTTTTAGTACCCATATTTATCATTGGCTCTATAGCTACAACCATTCCATCTCTAAATTTTTTCCCCGTGCCGCGTCTGCCATAGTTAGGCATTTCGGGGTCTTCGTGCATCTTGCGCCCAACGCCGTGCCCCACCAGCTCGCGCACAACACCATAGCCGTGAGCCTCGCAATGCTGTTGTATAGCATACCCCACATCACCTACACGGTTACCTGTACGAAACTGACGGATACCTATATACAGCGATTCTTTGGTTACACGCAATAGCTCTTTTACTTCAGGAGCCACTTCACCTACTTCAAATGTATAAGCGTGGTCACCATAATAACCATTTTTTAGTGCCCCACAGTCTATTGAAATGATATCGCCTTCTTGTAGCGGACGGTCGTTAGGAATGCCGTGCACCACTTGCGCATTAGGGCTCATACACAAAGTGTTGGGAAAACCATATAAGCCCAAAAACCCTGGGATTGCCCCTTGACTGCGAATGTACTCTTCAGCAAGTTTATCTAAATAAAGCGTAGTTACCCCTGGTTTTACTTCTTTTGCCATTAATCCCAAAGTGCGTGATACCACTTGGGCTGCCTGATGTAGTAGTTCTATTTCTTCAGTTGTTCTAATATGAATCATTTTTAGTGGTTAGCGTTTAGCCATTAGTCGTTAGTGGTTAGAAAACTCCTTTTTCCTAACAACTAACGACTGATAACTAACTACTTTTATTTATTTTTTAAATTGTTTTAGTAAATTGGTTGTAGAGCTGTCGTGAGCCGAAATTTCAGCACCTGCAATATCTTTCAATATTTTGCTTGCGAGCTGTTTGCCAAGTTCCACACCCCATTGGTCGTAGCTGTAGATGTTCCAAATCACACCTTCCACAAATATCTTGTGTTCATACATCGCAATAAGGCTACCTAAGCTCTCTGGGGTAAGCTTATCAATAAGGAAAGAAGTCGTAGGACGATTACCTGTAAATACTTTGAAAGGTACTAATGCTTCGTTTACCTTATCGCCCATTTCTTTGCGCACCTCAGCTTCAGTTTTACCTTTTAGGAGCGCTTCTGTTTGAGCAAAAAAGTTAGCCATTAGCTTATTGTGGTGGTCAGCATTGCCGTGCAACGAGTGTTTAAAGCCAATAAAGTCAGTTGGTATCAATTTAGTACCTTGGTGAATAAGCTGGAAGAAAGCGTGTTGTGAGTTCGTTCCAGGTTCACCCCAAATAATCACCCCTGTTTGGTAAGGAATAGCGTTGCCATCGCGGTCAGTTTGCTTACCATTACTTTCCATAATACCTTGTTGCAAATACGCTGCAAAACGATGCAAATACTGAGTATAAGGAATGATTGCCTGACTTTCAGCTCCATAGAAGTTGTTGTACCACACACTAAGCAATGCCAATACTACTGGAATATTTTTCTCAAAAGGAGCAGTGCGGAAATGCTCATCCATAGCGTGTGCCCCTTTGAGGAGTTTTTCAAAATTATCGTAACCTACTGATAGGGCGATGCTCAAACCAACAGCACTCCACAACGAGAAGCGTCCGCCTACCCAATCCCACATAGGAAATACGTTATCAGGGTCAATGCCGAATTTGTCAATCTCTTGCAAGTTAGTAGATACCGCTACAAAGTGTTTCGCAATATCTTTTTCGCTACCAGCTTTCAGGAACCATTCTTTTACAGTAAGTGCGTTAGAAAGAGTTTCAAGCGTTGTAAATGTTTTAGAAACAATTACGATAAGCGTAGTTTCAGGGTTCAAGTGCTTAATAGTTTCAAGCACGTGGTCACCATCCACATTGCTAATAAAATGTACATTTAGGTGATTTTTGTAGAACTTAAGTGCCTCAGTTACCATTGCCGGACCTAAATCAGAACCACCAATACCAATATTCACCACATCGGTAAAGGCTTTACCGCTAAACCCTTTGCGTTTACCACTGATGACCTCTTCGCTAAACTGTTTCATTTTGTGTTTTACAGCAGCTACCTCAGGCATTACATTTTTGCCGTCTACGTTTACCACGCTATTTTCAGGCGCGCGAAGGGCAGTGTGTAGTACCGCACGTTTTTCGGTGTTGTTGATAAGGTCACCACCGAAATACTTCCCGATAGCATCTTTCAAAGCACATTCTTCAGCAAGGTTTACGAGCAATTTAAGAGTTTGCTCATCAATACGATTTTTAGAATAATCTACATAGAAATCGTGCCACTGAATGCTGAATTTATCAGCGCGAGCAGCATCTTTCTCAAACAGAGAAAGAGTATGGCGGTCTTTTACTTCCGCGAAATGTTTTTGCAATGCTTTCCAAGCATTGGTTTGTGTTGGATTACTATTTTTTAACATTTCTATTAATGAATTATATGTTATTATCTTACATTACAGCTGCTTTTTGCAGAGTTTCTCTTACAAAGGTATTTAATGTAGAAGCCTTTTTATTTGGTAAAGAGATATTATATTCTTTACAATGAATGATATAGTCCTCTACTGCTTCTATAAAATCACCTTCCAACTCTTCTAAAGTATCTCCCTGATAGGTGATGAGTGTATCTTTGTCTAAGTCTAATACTTTTCCATAGAAAGTATTATCTTCTTCCTGTTCTATACTTCCTATAAAACCTTTATGCTTCAGTATTTTTGTTGCTTTCATTTTTTATAAATTCATTTTCTTTTAAAAAGTCTACAATATCCTTCAAAGCTTTTTCTTTGATAATAGAGGTAGGATGAGGTTTATGTGCTAAATATTGTTTTTCTTTTTCATTATGATAGAATTTAACCCTTGAGCCTGATGTTTTCCCTTTATTACTTTTCTCAAACCCAAAATAGATTAGGAGTGTTTCCAATTCACTGAAAGTAAAATCTTTTGGTAGCCCTTGAATACGTTCAATTAATTTTTCTTTTTTGCTCACTTCATTATTGGTTTTAGTTAATTTCTAATGCAAGAGTTGTTTTTATCTCTCTTGCCATAATTTTCAGATTTTAATTATTTTCTAAATAAAACTTGTCAAATCAAGGAACATCAGCCGGGTTTCATCTTTTTCATCTAATTTTGTTAAGAACTCAAACCCTATTTTATGATAAAAATTTACAGCTTGAGCATAAGCATCTACTGTAATAACACGGCAGGCTTGGTCTTCATTCAAATCTATACAATGATTTATAATTGTATCAATGATAACTCTTCCTAATCCCTTGCCTTTAAAAGTCTTATCAATAGCTAAACGCCCTATTTTTACTGATGGAATATTGCTTAAATGTCGTTTTGGATAGGGTAATAAATCTCTGCGAAATTTATTATATTGACTCTTGCTGGTAAACATTTCCTCTTTAAGTTGCAAACTATCATTCAGCAAACTATAATACGCCAAAGTGCGCTCCTTATTCTCTATTATAAAAGTTGTAGCAAGCATCTCTTTTCGGTAAGGTATAGCCTCCTGAAAAAGAAACTCATTCAAATCTTCATCTTCACAATCAAAAGGTTTAATAATATGCCCCTCCCTAAGCCTGAAAAAAGACATATCCTGCAATGTGTTGGTTAAATTATTTGTCTGCATTCTTCTTTATCGTCTTTAAATATCGATTTTAAAATCATAGCATTCTTACGAACACTCTCACGTGTAATACCTTTTTCAGCCAAACTCTGCTTGAAGTTTGCCATTTTTTTATAGAACTCTATTACATCTTGCCCCTCTAATACAGGAGTTGGTTTTATCTCTCTTGCCATAGTTCTTTTGTTTTAGTTGTTTCAAAGTACAAAGTTACAAAATTCTTTTCAAAGAATTGTTTATTTTATAGAATATCGTTTTGAAAAGCCCGCTATCAAAAGCCCTCTATTACTTCATCAGCTTCTGGTAATGAATGCTTACTGCCAACACCTATAACTGCCATTGCTGCAGCTTTAGCAGCTTGTACACCTGCTGGAGCATCTTCAAATACGCAGCACTCTTCAGGCTTTAGTGCTAAGCCTTCGGCAGCTCGCAAAAATACTTCAGGGTGAGGCTTGGGTTTGCTAACGATAGTACCATCTACAATCACATCAAAATAAGGCAATATACCAGTACGCTCTAATACCAAACGCGCATTCTTACTTGCCGAGCCTAAAGCTATTTTCTTACCTTCAGCTTTCAGCACCTGCAAAAAATTCTTTACCCCTGGCAACAATTCTGCTTCACCTATATGATTGATATGCTGAAGATAAAGCTCATTTTTACGAGTAGCAGTACTCTCAAAGTCCTCAGCACTAAGGTTGTGTCCTGCCCATTGTAGTATCTTGCGCAACGAATCTTCACGCCCCACACCTTTCAGTTGTTCATTGAGAGTAGGGGTAAGGTTGAAATTAAATTCAGCAGCTATAGCCTTCCAAGCCAAATAGTGATATTTAGCAGTATCTACTAGTACACCATCCAAATCAAATATAATACCTTTTTTATCAGCCAATGTAGTAGTTATAAGTCCAAACAGAGGCGTATTATCGGCTAAATTCCACTCGGCATAAGAGTTTTCGGTTTCGTGCAAGCGCATAGTGTGCACTTTTACGTGTGGGGGAAGTTGTTTTTGAATACGCATAGCAAAATCTACCACCATATTTTCGCTGGTAGGCTGATAAGGCAACTTAATCACGCGATGTCCTTGTGCTATAAGCTCATCGGCTAAGGCAGCGTGTGGTGTGTGGGCGTTAAAAGCTATAGCGTGGTCAAACACCTCAATAATTTCGCGCTGTACAATCTGCTTAAGGTCACCAAAATCAAGCACCATACCACACTTAGGATTTGTAGTATCGGTAATAGGTGTACCGATAACGGTTACATATAGCTGATAGCTGTGCCCGTGAAGGTTTTTGCATTTGCCGTCATAGTTATATAAGGCGTGACCCGCCTCAAAGGTAAATTTTTTAGTAATACGTACGTTCATAGTCAAATTGTCTTTATTTTATAGCCCGTTCCATCGCCATTCCACGCGAACCTTTAATGAGTATTAAGCAATCTTTATAATTTGCTTTTTGAAATGCCTCATAAAACGCCTCAAATGTTTCATACTTAGGGTAAACACTCTTTGTACAAGCAAAATGTTTTCCTACCAAATACACTTCCTCCCAATAGTGCGCTGCAAGTATATCTGCTATATGCTGATGTTCTTCGGCAGCATAATCTCCCAATTCAAACATATCACCCAGCACTATCACTTTTTTGGCATAGTTATTCATCGCCAATATATTATCAATAGCAGCTGCCATACTGCTGGGGTTGGCATTATAAGCATCTAAAAGCACCGTATTACCTTTCCATTGTAGCAGCTCACTGCGGTTGTTTTGCGGTACATAGCTTTCTATACCCTGCTTAATAGCCCTATCACTCAGTTTGAAATAACGCCCAAAAGCTATGGCAGCTGCCACATTGCTAAAGTTATAAGACCCCACCAAGTGTGAGGTAGCCTCTGTAGGTGCATTAGCAAAGCCCTCAAAAGTACTGGCTGCCAAAGGTTCTTCTTCTATTGCTTTTTCAGTTTGTATTCTTTCGGCACTATTACCAAAACGTACCATTACGGGTTGCGAGTTCAGTAGTTCAACAAGCAAATCAGCACCCTGCTTACTGCCAAATCTATACACCAAATCATAGCCCTGTAAGAGCTCCTCGGTAATAGCATTATCGGCATTAGCAATAATCGTTTTATGGTGTGCTTTCAGATAGTTGTACAATTCAGCTTTGGTATTAATAACCCCCTGAAAACTACCAAACCCCTCTAAGTGTGCCTTGCCAATACTTGTAATATAACCATAATCAGGTTCAGCAATTTGGCATAGTGTTGCAATCTCATTAGGGTGATTTGCCCCCATTTCAACAATAGCAAGGTCGTGAGTTGGTTTTATACGCAGCAAAGTAAGTGGCACCCCAATATTATTATTCAGGTTACCCTCAGTAGCAATTAGCTGCAATTGTTGCGATAGTACTGCTTTTATAAGTTCTTTAGTAGTAGTTTTACCATTACTTCCTGTGATAGCAATCACAAGGGTACCCATTTGCCTGCGGTGGTGAGTAGCCAACTGTTGTAAACAAGTAAGTACATCAGGTACTAAAATCATCTTGTCAGAAGTCATATAAGCAGGATTATCAATCACAGCAAAGGCAGCCCCTTTGGTAAGAGCCTCTTCAGCAAAAGCATTTCCATCAAACGATGCTCCTTTTAGCGCAAAATATATACTGCCAATACCAATTTTCCGCGTATCGGTACATACCCCCGACGAAGCTATAAATTTCTCGTAAAGATCTTTCATTATTTAATGTCAGTTCTATAATTTTTTATTAGCTATTTAAAAGCAATAGTTGTTTTTCAGTGCAAAGATACTAAATAATATTCAATAGCACTATAGCAAAAAGTGAATTAATAGTTTTATAATTGATAATCAGCTTTGTTTAGCTATAATTTATCACAGTAGGGTAGGGGGCATAGAAAAGAGCACCGCAATTGTTTGCAGTGCTCTTTTCTCTATTAATTAAATTTTTATAAACATTAAAAGACTATCCTTTAGGAGTTCTATGCCCTGTTTTTGATTTAGAACCTACACGGCTCATCGCATTTCTAAATCCTATATAGTCGGTAGCTATATATTGAGGCAAGTAGCGACGTTGAGCAGGGTCTATCCAGAAAGCGCGATCACGCCAAGAGCCTCCTTTGTACACACGTACCTCATCGTCTATAAGCGAAGTACGATCGTTAGATGTATCATAATCTTTACCACCAATATCGCTTCCTGGTTTTTTAGGTTTAGGAGCGTTGTACATAGAGTTTACGTACTCAGCACCACCAGCCATAAGGTCATTCTGATTGCGGAAGTTACGTGTTGAAGCTTTATCACCATCGTTATAACTACGGTTATCAGAGTGAGTAAAATTATAACGCAAGTAAGTTTCGCTTGAGTCTACAGGTACAGTAGCAATATTACCAGGTAAGTTACGTGCCACTACTTTACCGTTAGGCAATGTATCGTATTTAATAGTTTCAGGTGTAACGATTACTTGTTTGCCATCTTCACCTATAGCGTGTTTCATATACACGTTACCACGATAGTAGTTAAAGTCTGATACTTCATCATCAAGGATAGGACGATATACATCGGCTACCCACTCAGCTACGTTACCAGCCATATCATACAAACCAAAGTCGTTAGGTGGGTAAGTTTTTACAGCTACAGTAATATCACCTTTATCATCAGACCAACCAGCTAGTCCACCGTAGTCACCTTTACCTTGTTTGAAGTTAGCCATTTGTTCACCACGAGTTCTACGTTCTGTAGAGCGAGTGTATTGGCTATTCCAAGGATATTTTTTACGACCTTGCAAAGTATTGTATTGGCGGATACCGTTTAGAGATTTTGCCGCATATTCCCACTCAGCTTCAGTAGGCAAGCGATAGTCGGGTAATAAGATACCACTTGTTTGTTTTACATAAGCGGTTTGACCTTCTTTACCTGATTTTTTACCTCCCATTTCACCTTGTATTTTACCACCATAGGTTTGTGAAGGAGTATTGAGGTAGGTATCGGTACTAAAAGTACTTGTAGCGTCTACTTGGTAGCGAGCATCTTTAGCAAGGTAACCATCGCGAGAGAGGATAGCCTCATTCACACGGTCGGTACGCCATGCACTAAACTGAACAGCCTGTACCCAGTTTACACCCACTACAGGATATTCTGCAAAAGCAGGGTGTCGCAAATAGTTTGCAACCATTGCTTCGTTGGCACTTAGAGGGCTACGCCACACCAAAGTATCGGGGAGTGCGCCTCTATAGATGTTTTTGTACTGTTCCTCATCTGGAGGAAACACGCGTTTCAACCAATCGAGGTATTCCATATACATCTTATTGGTTACTTCGGTTTCGTCCATATAAAAGGACTGTATGTGTTGTTGAGTAGGCATATTGTTCCAATCGTGCATTACGTTGTCTTGCACTTGCCCCATAGTAAAGGTACCACCTTCTATCAACACAAGTCCTGGTCCAGTTTCTTGGTCTTTAAAATCGGTGTTGTATTGGAAACCACCTTCTTTAGCGTTGATTTTCCAACCTGTAGCACTCGATGTGTTACGGTCTGTCTTATTGCCACCAGCACAACCAGCAATTAGCAAGCTCGTAACCGCCAAGTAAAAAGGAACTTTTAATAAACTTCTTTTCATAGTAAAAACACTTGTTAGCATAAAAATTCGGGCGCAAGGTACTACTTTTTTTTGAACCTCAACCTTAATTTCTGATATTTAACGTTATATTTATTTTTATCTTATACTGTATATTATAGAAAATATACTGATATTTAATTATTTACAGAATATTTACTGCTTGTTTAGCTCTTTTTATCTCTTGTAAAAATCCTTATTATTTTAACAAATATTTAACTCTTTTAGTGTAGCATATTTGCTTTATCGGCTATAAAAATGAGCAATAACGATAAAAAAAACGAGATAATAGGTGCTATCATCCACATTCCGAAAAAACGCCTCACTTGCGTTTTTCTGAAAATATTTTTGTGCCCCATTTTGGCAACTCCTATACCCAATATTGCTGCTACGTTCACTTGCACTAAAGAGGTAGGTATCCCTTTAAATACTGATGCCAATAACAACAAACTGCCTGATATAAAAGCAATAATTACAGCTTCGAACTTGCCAAACAAAACAATCTCTTTACCTGTATTACGCAATATTTTATGCCCAAAGAGTGATGCTCCTATCCCAAAACAAGGTGCCACAATGAGTGTAGCAAGCATCAGTATAACAATATGATCACTCTCGCGTATGTGGAGCTCATTGATAGTCATTGTATAAAGGGGACCTGCTGCATTGGCTACGTTGTTGGAACCTATGGCAAACGATACGTATAGTGCCATTATAATCAGTACCACATCCCATATATGGCGTTTGTTTTCATTCTGAGCGCGTTGTATGGTAAGACCACGCCGCCGCATAGGCTGGTAAATATACTTACCACAAAAATAACTCAAGAAATAGGACACTATAGGCAATACAAACCACGCAGGTATAATTTCGTAAAACAAACTGTGTGTATCTAACTTGCCAAAATAAAGTGCAGGGGCTGCTAAAGCTAATACTGCTGCCTGACTGGTGGATTGTGGTATTCCTGATATATTGGATACAAGCATTGTAACTGCTATAGAAAATAAGGCTACCGATACGACCGTAAAGCTCATATACTCTGCGGGCAGTATACCACTACCCATTGTGCCTGCTGTTTTTTTGCCTGCTACAAAGGCTCCTACAAACACCATTATACCAAATAACCCTGGTATAAGCGACTTGCGCAGTACGTTAGCACCATACGAAGCCGAAAAGGCAGGTGCCGTACCACTACCCCCCATAGTAATAGCCACCGCCATAGCTGTAAGAAAGGGTATCAGTAACTGATTGTATATAGGTGTCATTTATCTGTATCGCAATAACTTTAAAACTATTATCCGTTGCAAAGGTAGTATTTTTTATTGAAATAACAAGTTTTTTTATTTGTTATGTTTTTTTATATAATCAATAATGCGTTCTGTAAGGTTGATGTTATCAACACCACGCACCCCGTGAGCGTGCATAGGATAGATAAACATTTCTATAAAATCACGCTCTTTGATAGATTCTTGGGTAAGACTTAGCAGGTGCTGGGGCACTACTATATCATCTACACTACCGTGAATAAACAAAATAGGGCGTTTTAAGTTTTTCAAATACTTAGTTACACGGCTTTTATCATAACCTTCGGGGTTTTCTTGTGGTGTATCCATATAGCGTTCGCCGTACATTACTTCGTAGTATTTCCAATCGGTAACGGCACCTCCTGCTACGGCTGTACGGAACACATTGGGGTGGCGCAACAATAGGCTAGATGCCATATAGCCGCCAAAGCTCCAACCGTGTACAGCTATGCGATTAGCATCTACATAAGGGAGTGATTTGAGGTAAGCGACCCCTTGTAGCTGGTCTTTTATTTCTACTTCGCCCAACTGGCGGTGTATGACACTTTCAAAAGCAAAGCCTCTGTTCTGGCTACCGCGATTGTCAAGGGTGAAGACTATATATTGCTCATTTTCAGCAAAAACCTTTTGCCACAGATGGGTATTTGTACTCCAATCGTTGGTTACTTCCTGTGCGTGGGGACCTCCGTAAACGTAAATAAGCACAGGATATTTTTTGGTAGCATCGAAAGTTTTAGGTTTGTGCATTTTGGCATAGAGGGTTGTGCCGTCATCGGCTTTGAGAGTTACAAACTCGGTAGTGCCTATGGCAAAGCCCTCGTGTGGATTTTTGGAGGTGAGCAAACGGCTACGCTTGCCTTTATTGGTTTCGACAAGGTCTATATTGTGCGGAATAGTAAGACTTGAATAGCTATCTAATAAATAGAAACCATTGGTGCTTAGCTGTACTTTATGTGTACCAGGTACGTTGGTAATAGGGGTTATTTTTTTGGGGTTGGCAAGGTCTATTTTGTAGCAGTGTTTTTCGCGAGGGTCTTCGCCTGTACCTACGATAAAGAGGTTTTTCGCCTGCCCGTCAAAACCTAAAATTTCTTGTACTACCCATTTAAAATCTGTTATTTGTTTGGTGAGCGTGCCATTTACATTGTACTGATATACATTCATAAAGCCATTGCGCTCGCTTAGCCATAACAATTCGGTATTGCTATTAGGTAAAAATACTGCAGGGACTTCGGGTTCTACCCATTTGGGGTTGCTTTCTTCTAATATGGTATTCACTTTGTTGCCTGTAGCTACTTCGTATCTATTGAGTGCAAAATGGTTTTGCGCTCTATTTACTTCGGCAAGCAGCAGGTGTTGTTCATCGGGTGACCACGAAAGGTTTGTTAAAAAATGTTCATCGGTAGTATCTATATTCAAGTAGGATAATTGTTTTGTTTTCAGATTATAGATACCCACCGCAGCGCGCTCACTGGGTTGTCCTGCCATTGGATATTTGATAGCATTGAGTGTGGCAGGGGTGGTGGTAATATCCACTAATGGATAGGTAGCTACGTGAGTTTCGTCTTTTTGGTAGAAAGCTATATAGTTGCCTTTAGGCGAAAAGAAGATGCCTTTTTGTATACCAAATTCATTGCGGTGAATGGCTTTTCCTGCTACAATATTGAGGTTGGTATGGGTTGTAACTGCTTGTTTTTCGGTGTGCTCATTGGCAATATAGAGGTTGTTACCTATGGTGTAAGCAACGGTTTTGGCGGCTGGGTTATATTCGGTATTTTCGGCTTCTTTGGGGGTATAGATAATACCGAGAGATTTTTTATTGCGATAATCATAGCGGTAATAGGTGCCGTAATCGTTCATTACGAGTTCTTCGGTATCTATATACACGAGTTGTGGAACTGCGTTATAATCTTTATAGCGTGATAAGGCGGGAAAAATAGCCTCAATATTATCAATTGTAAGGAGCTTTTTGCCTTGTGGTTCGTATAGTTCGTAAGTGTTATTTTTGCTGATGATGTATTGGTTGGTGCCGGTAACCCACTGCAAATCGGCAAGGTTTTCGGGGTCGAGTGAACGGTATTCGTTGGGGTTATTTTCATCGATAAAGGCGTGATAGACAGCATTGCCGATAGTAAGTTTGCGGTCTTGTGCGACCGACATAGTGCATAGTAGCACTGAAAGAGATATAATAATTTTCTTCATAGATAAAAATGTTTTGGGCAAAGATACAAAATAATGTTTAATTGCTAATATTTAATGATTAATTTTCTTTTGGTGTGAGGTGTGAGCTTATCCTTCATCACATACTCGGCTGCGCCAGCTCGCCGACTTTCCTTCGCTCAACCTATGGGGAAAATAGGACTATAATTTTTTATAAGTAGGAGCATATTTCATCATTTTGTATTTTTTTCTTTCTCCCTCAACAGTGGCTACTATTTCAAAACCAAGTTTTGTATAAAGATTTTTAGCTATGGGGTTGTCATCAAATACATTTAGACTAATGGAGTGAATACATTCCTCTTCAAAAAGCATAGAGATAAATAAGCATATTGCCTCAGTGCCTAATCCTTTTCCCACACGCAAAGGATTGATAATAAATCTACCTATATGTACATTATTTTCCTCTACTTTTATTTTCTGAATCATTCCTATAAAATTACCCTCTGCCTCAATACGAAAACAATGTGGCAATAGATTGAGTTGCTCTATTGTAAGAGGATATTGCAAAGCGTTTCCTGCCCATTGTTGCAAAAAATCTGCTCCTTTATTATTTGTCCAATGTATGATAGCCTGCTTATCTTCAGGTGATAATCCTTTTGTTATTCTCATATTATCGATTTGTGAATTATAAGGTCTTAAGTTTATTTTTTTCAAATTCAGCGATAGTGTTATCAATGATTTCTTTGAGCTGGTAAGAGGCAATGCCTAATGGCATCTCTAAAAAGCCACCAAGTTGGTGGCTTTTTGTAAGCTCTTGATAATAAAATAAATACTTATATAATCACACTCTTCCATTTTTCAGGGTCTCTGTTTTCTGGCAAATACTGTTCTTTGATAGTATCTAATAGCCAGCGACCTTCTACAAGTTTGTATTTATACTCGCGTTTGTAATTCATTCCTGCATAGACTCTATCAGTAAAAATAGAGGCTTTTTTACCAGTGATTTGCACTTCGGTAATGGTTTCTTTAGAAGGGTCGTAGTTAGGAGGGAATCCGTGACTGGTGTATTCGGGACCTCCGTTTTTGCGTTCGCGATTGGTTACATATTCCTTATAAATAGGGGTGCGAAGCTCAGTTTGCTTGTCGCAAAAGTCTTCCCAAGAGAGCGTTTTCTTTTTCTCCACTTCTTCTTCGTCAACTCTGTTGGCTTCTGTTTCCCAGTTGTACATCGCTTGTAAGAAAGCGGTGAAACGCTGGCGTAGGGTTTGTTCTGTTTCTGTCATTTAGATGAATTTTAGGGTTTCTTTTTTGGGTACTTTGGCGAGTACTTGGTCGTAAGAGTGTTGTATCATTTCTTTGATAAGGGTAGGGGGTAAGCCTTCTAAAGAAACTGTATTCCAATGTTTTTTATTGAGGTGGTAGCCTGCCACAATCTTGTCGGGGTACTGCTCGCGGAGTTCTATCGCGCGCTCGGGGTCGCATTTGAGGCTTACACTTACGGGGATACGCTCTAGATTGGTAAGGACAAAAATGCGATTGCAAATGCGGAATACCAAAATTTCTTCGCCAAAGGGCATATCCTCGGTAACGTGAGGCAAGGAAAGGCAATATTCTCTAAGTTCTTCTAGGTTCATATTACTCAAAAATTTTATTAAGGGGGGTGAATGCGCTTTGTTTTCATAAAGCCGATGATATATGAAAAGTATAGATTTGTTCTATTTGTTGTAATGGGTTCATATTGATAATTTTTATGTTACAAAAATGCTCTGCGTTCTGCTACTATTTTCTGTAATTGCTGGTACAAAAGGGCTCGTGAAGGGAGTTCAGTCATATATTGAGCTACACGAATACCTGTTTGGTCTAATTGCAATAGTTCTATTTGTTCTTCGCTCCCTTCAGTACATAATAATAAACCAATAGGACTCTCTTCGCCTACTTCCATTTCGTGTTTTTCAAGCCAACGGAGGTATAATTCCATTTGTCCTTTGTAAGCAGCTTTGAACTTTCCTAATTTAAGTTCAATAGCTACCAATCTTCGAAGTTTTCGGTGGTAGAAAAGTAAATCAAGATAAAAATCTTCCCCGTCTATAATCATACGTTTTTGGCGTTCTACAAAGGTAAAACCAATACCTAATTCTAAGATAAAGTGCTCTAAATGTACTAACAGGCTGTCCTCTAATGATTTTTCACTATATACTCCTTTAAGTCCTGTAAACTCTAAAAAGTAAGGGCTTTTGAAAACCAAATCGGGTGAGAGTATCTCATTATCGCGCAGGTTAGCCAATTCTGTTTTGATAACCTCCTCAGGCTTACTACTGATAGTGGTACGCTCGTAGAGCATACTGTCTATTTTATTGCGTAAAGTTCTGATACTCCAATTTTCGGAAGCCGCCATTGTAAGATAAAATTCTCGTGCAAGATTGTCCTTTGTATAGAGTATTTCTGCAAAATGAGACCAACTCAATTGTCTCGACAGTGTCGAGACAATTTGAAAATCGGGAAAAAGTTCTGCAAATTGCATCATTCGGCGAAGGCTTTTCTCATTAAAACCTTTGCCGTACTCTTCTGTCAATTGTCTCGACAGTGTCGAGACAATTTGTTTTCCGTATTCAGCACGCTGATTTCCAAGTACTTCTTCGTTGATACGCTTACCGATATGCCAATATAGTAGCGTAATTTCGGTATTTACAATTAGGGCTACTTTGTTGCGTGCCTCATTGATAAGAGTACGCAAATCGGTAATCAAGGATTCTTGTAGGGTTACTTCTTTTTTCATAGTATTAGTTTGTTAATTAACATATTGAATAGTTTACACTCTATAATTTCGCCTTTTTGCCACTGACCATTTTCAGTGATGACCGGAGGATAATAGCAGGGGTCAATGCGTTTGATGTTTATTTTTTAAGGGTTATTTTAATGTTTTTAAAAATTCCTTGCCTTTATCAGTAAGGTAGTATTGTTGCTTGCTACTTGTGGGTTTATCGGGGATAGTAAGTGCTACAAAACCTTGTTCTATGGCAGGATTGAGATAGTTTTTTCTGAAATAATCTCTATTTTTTAGACCTAATTTTTCTTGAATTTCTTCTCTATAAGATACTTCTTTCAATATATTTAATAAATCTTTGACTTGCATGGGTACTTGCATGGGTACTTGCATGGTACTTGCATGGTACTTGCATGGTATCTTGCGCGGTACTTGGGGGGTACTTGCGGGGTAGCTTGGGCTTCTTCTTCCATAAGTGCTTGTAAATCTTCATCTATAGGGAAGATTACTCGCAAGGTGTTTTCCATAAACTTAAAGGATTCTTTAGAATAACTCTGCAAAATACGTAGGGGTTACTCGTTGTTTGTATTCTATATTTTTAGATTCAATCATTGTAATAGAATTTTTTATAGGGCAAAGATAGCAAAAATATACTATATAATAATTGAACATTATTTTGTATCTTTGCAAAAAATATATGAATATGAACACAAATGTATTAACAAAAGAACCTGAAATACTTACAGATAAAAAGGGTAATTCTTTCAGATTAATTCCGGAAGAAGAATATAACTATATGCTAAATGCTATTAGTTTTTATGACGAAGAAGATCTTACAGAAGAAGACCTTAGAAAAATAGCTATCTCAAAAGAACAATCTAAACTGGGATTAACTTCTAAAAGCGAAGATGTTTTTAAAAGAATTCAAGAAAAAAGGAGTAAACAATGGAAATAACTTGGACTGCAGAATAGGAACTTCAATAGAGGTGTGAGCCACACGAGCGATTATGGGAGCTATGGAAATTATGAATTTTGAATTGGGCACAAGCTGCAA
>NZ_KB291347.1:7145-10177 GCF_000318275.2 Capnocytophaga sp. oral taxon 332 str. F0381 | reverse complement strand
ACTTTATTATAGAAATAAGTTTAAACAGCTTCATAGTAAAAATCTATCTGAAAGTGCACTGAAAGAAATATATGATTTATACCTCAAAAATGAATGGTCTATACTGGAAGATAGATTCAAAGATATGGGAGAAAAGTGGCCGCCTGGAAGGGGAGCTTCCTTTATAAGAACAATTGAACTACGCCCAGGTCAAGGTTTTGACAGACTAGGAGGTCGGTATGAAAATGGAGTATTCAAAGATGGCGGAGAGTATGGCGGAAAAGTTAATACACCTTATACAAATAGAGCATTGGCACCAGGAAGTGAGACAAGACCATATAAAGTATATGAAGTGACAAAGCCCATACCAAATGTACAAGAAGGTGAAGTGGCTCCTTGGTTTGGGGAGGAAGGAGGTGGTACACAGTATGATTTGAAAGGAACGGAGGTAAAGGATTCTCAAGGAAGAGTAACCATAGACGAGATGAAGAACGAAGAGTATATTCGAGAGAAAAAAGATCAGTCTATAGTCCTACCTAATAATAGACAACCGAAGGATGGAAAGAATAAGTAAACATCGTCTGCTTGCACCAATAATTGTTGAGAAAGAAAGTCTTATAAATATCTTGTCCAGATATGCTCGTATAAGATTAAGAGGAGAAGAGTATGCTATTCCTATACGCATGGATTCCGATGCATTAAATCCTTTAATCTCTCTTAAACATAAAGTATCAGAGGAGAATTTTTATTGGATAATTAAGGATAATGATTTATCAATAGACTGTAGTGAATTAGCTATTGGGCATTTAGGATATAAGCCTATCTATAAAGCCTTTGATTTAAAAACAAGAGAAGTATTTTATTTTTTCATTCAGTATTTTCTAATGATTGTAACTTTTGATAAAGATAATCTTTATGTTGAAAGTATATATAGGGTGAGGGCTGATGAGATAAAAATTGGACAGAAAGTTGGAGTTAGTATGACAAGCGTTCTTAAAGTTCTTTTTGTCATAAGTCTTATTTCCCTTGGATTTTGGTTTATCATATAATCTTATCTTCATGATGCAAAAAAATAAGATAAATGAGAAATATCGAAATAGGCAATAATAAAATTCTCTGTGCAGACAAAAGAGGATGGCAACTAAAAAATATTGAGATTGGTAGGCATTCTTATCAACTGTGTAGTAAGGAGTTTCTGCCGCTATCTGATTTATCAATCTACATTATATCAAAAGCCTTTTCTGAAATAGAAAAATATATTAATTTTCAAGATAAATGTCTTTTCTTCTGCATAAAGGAAAATTATTTGTTTATTATACACCATAGTGAAGAGGCTTATTGTTGGTATAATACCTATCTTGTAGCTGCCTATGAGATGAATTCCAAGGAAATAAAAATATATATTGAAGAGAGGGGTATAAGTTGGCTTAGAGTTTCTTTCATTCTTACGGCTATCGGTCTCACTTTTATTTGTATTTGGTTTATATTCTTCCATATATTTTTCGCTTAATATATTCCTTATATGATTTGAAAGGAACGGAGATAAAGGGATTGGATTCCCTGTACGTTGTCAAACAAAAGTGCACAACTTGAGCTCCAATTAAGTTTGGGGTTTTGATTTAGAATTATTAATAAAAAAGTATATTTGCACAATGACAACAAAAAAGAATTATTCAGTAGGTTCCCAGCAGAGGACATCAGAATCTGGCTATGCTGAAGCAAATGCAAAAGCAGAGTTGATAGCTGATGAAAAAGAAAAAAGGATAGGAATCCAAGGGGAACTCGGTGTCAAAGCGGGTGTCGGAAGAGCAGGAGGAGAGGCTACGACTGATATTTTGGGTGTTTTAAAAGTTAAGGCGAATGTTGAAGGCGAACGTGAAGCTGCTGGTATTTCTGCAAAGGGTGGGGGGTACTTGGATTTTGATGATTTAGAAGCAAATGTCAATATTGGTGGGGAATTAGCGGTACTTCTTGGATTAAAGTTTGATTTATCAGTGACACTATCAGCAAAACCAATAACAAATTTCATAACAAATACTGTCGAATATATAAGTGATGTGTTAGGGCTCATAGCACCCAAAGATGGATTAGTCTTAACGGGAAGTTCAACCGTAATAATTGGAGGATAAAAAGGCATGAGAATTATTTTGTTCGTTATTTTAGTCTTTGTATTTTATATCTTATCGATAGTAATGTACAAGAAATATCATGGCAAGAAATTACTATTTTATTATCTTGCATGCCTTTTAGGTGCATGCATAATGTATATGCTTAGTTTAGTTCTAGTCGCAAAGTATGGTGCGGAAATGATGGATGTTTGCCATGATTTCTACAATTCTATACTTGTTATTATTATGACAGGGTTAATAATCATTATAATGGAAGCTCTTGTAAATTTCCTCATTACGTTTATGATGAGTTTCCATGTAAAATACAATGGTTTTGTTATGAATGATGAACGTATCCAAGTAATAGATAAGTTCAAATCCTTATTCATAAAATGGGGTAGAATCCTTTATCTAACAGGGTGTATAATTTTAATTATAGGATGTATGTTTAGTTAAAGGAGGTTTCTACTGTTTATTGTAAAACTTTCATTATAGAAACAATTTATGAAAGATATAAATAACAAAGAAATGTTTCCCATCCAACAATCTTATTCGAAAGAAGAACAGATTAAGCGTTATTGGAAATGTAACTATACAGCTGCAGAATCACAATTAGCGTATTGGATTCTGCTACCTAAGGACATAAAACCTGTACAGATTGAAAAGCAACCTATAGAAGGACTTAACATTAATAATATCGGACAATATGTTAGCATTGACAAAACTTGTTCAATGTTAGAGGTCTCCGTATATTATGAACATTGTTGGTATGAAATGAATGCAGCAGATTGGCTTGTTAAAAAACTTGATCTGAGGTAATGTATCAGATGTGTTGTTAAAATTTCAATAGCTTTACAATCAGTAAAATACAAAAGAACTGCCCTACTATTTTTCTTTATCCACCATAGAGGTAAGCGTTTTTAAAGCCTATAATGCGCTCTAAAT
>NZ_KB291347.1:0-7125 GCF_000318275.2 Capnocytophaga sp. oral taxon 332 str. F0381 | reverse complement strand
GCACAAGCTGCAAGCTTGCGCCAGCAGGGGATTTATCATTGATTATTGAACATTATTTTATATCTTTGCAAAAAATATATAAATATGAACATAAATGTATTAACAAAAGAACCTGAAATACTTACAGATAAAGAAAAATAAATTTTACTATAAAATACAATAATTACTAACAAATGAACATCAAAACACTATTTTGTACGGCTGCTATAGCGGGAATGCTCATCGGTTGCCATAACGATGAAACTCATAAAACAACGGCTTCGAGCACTACTCAAACGGAAAAACCTCCTGTATTTGAATATGGGTTTAACCTCAATAACTTTAATATCGTAAAAGATACTGTAAAAGAAGGGGATACCTTTGGAAAACTATTGGAACATCACCATATGACTGTTAGTGATATTCATCAAATTTCGCAACAAACAAGTGCTTTTATACACCCTAAAAATTTCAGAGTAGGGAAACCTTATGCTTTTTTGTACCGAAAAGGGGATACACTGAAACCTTATAGCTTTGTATATCAGCCTACTATAAGCGAATATATCGTGGTGCATCTCGCTGATTCTATCTACGCTTACAAAGAACAGAAAAAAATTATTATCAAAGAAAAAGCTATTGCTGGAAGCATTAGCAACAACCTTTCGGTAGATGCGCAACAAGCGGGTATCAGTGCTAATGCGACCTATCAGTTAGGGCAAATATTTGACTATACCATTGACTTTTTCCGCCTTCAAAAAGGTGATCAATTCAAAATTATTTATGACGAACGGTATGTAGACGATACTATTTATGCTGGGGTGGAACGTGTGCGAGCTGCTTACTTCCGCTGGGGTGATAAATCATACTACGCTTTCAACTTTACCACTGATAGTATTGCGGGTACTAACGGTTTTTACGATGAAAATGGCAATATGATGAAACGTATGTTCTTACAATCACCATTAGATATTTTTCGTATTACCTCAAAATTTGGAATGCGTTTTCACCCTATTTTACACCGTATGAAAGGGCATTTTGGTACAGATTACGCTGCTCCTGCGGGTACGCCTATACGTACTACTGCCGCAGGTACTGTAGCCGAAGCGGGCTTTGGCTCGGGTAACGGCAACTACGTAAAAGTACGCCATAATGGTACTTACACCACTCAATATTTACATATGCAAAAAATATTAGTGCGCAAAGGACAGCAGGTATCGCAAGGGGAAGTGATAGGACTAGTAGGTAGTACAGGGCTTGCCACAGGTCCGCACGTGTGTTATAGATTTTGGAAAAACGGGGTACAAGTAGACCCTCTAAAAGAAAAATTTCCAGACTCGGTGCCTATAGAAGCAAAACTGAAAGAGGCTTATATGGAATATATTGCCCCTCTGAAAAAGCAGTTGGACGAACTATAATTTTGGTATTTGCACCCTTTTAAACATTATTGATTTCTTGTTAATAACTTACCAAATAATAGTAATAAAAATATTTGCGTAATTCAACTTTGTGTATATACAAAAAGCAAAATGAAATATGCAAATATTTTTTTTGGATAAATATCAACAGTTATCAAAGCGTTATTAACAACAACAAGAAAAAATAGTTACTGACAAAAACAGTTAGTGGAAGAAAATAAGTTATGAACAATTATATATAATACATTGAATTTCATTATATTAAAATTATATGAATTGTTAATAAGCTACAATAACCTAAAAAAGCAAATTTATAAAGCAAAAAATAATAGGCTTTTTCACAGCTTTATAATAGTAGCCTTATTCTATTTATTTAAAATTTTATTTTATTTATTATTTAGGGATTGTTGAAAAAGTTTGTTTTTCTCTACGTGTGTGTCTCGTAACTTGTGTGAAGAATAGTTTTTTTAAAACCCTTATCAAAAAAAATTGTATATTTGCAGCGAAAAGAGAAAACACAATTAATAACAATGAAAAAAACTACTAAATCAAAGAAAAATAAAGTAACAGCCAAGCACAACAAGCACGAACTTACCAAAGCTATCTTTGCTGTGCTTAATGAGCACCCCAATGAAAGTTTCAATTATAAACAAATAGCTGCCAAACTGCAAATAACAGATGCTACTAAACGCGATACGCTCATAAAACGATTGGCAAAACTGAAAGAAAAGAAGCAAATCATAGAAACTGACCGCGGTAAATACCGTGCCATAGAGATGCAGCATTATTATGTAGGTACGTTGGACATCAATTCGCGTGGCAATGGCTATGTGATGGTAGATGATTTGGAAGACGATATATTTGTACCGTCTAATTTTTTGAACAAAGCACTTCACGGTGATTTGGTGGAAGTATATGTATTTCCGCGATTTCGCAATAGGCAGAAAATGGAGGGTGAAATTACTAAAATATTGGAGCGCAACAAAGTACGATTTGTAGGTACTGTGCAACTACACAAAAATTTTGCTTTTGTAATTCCTACTGATCACCGTATGTATACGGATATATTCGTGTTCAAAGAAAATCTAAATGGTGCTACTGATGGCGATCGCGTGCTGGTGCGGATTGAAGAATGGAAAGACAAAAGTGATTCGCCCACAGGGGTAGTAGAGCAAGTACTGGGCAAACCAGGTGAACAAAATACTGAAATGCACTCTATATTAGCCGAATACGGATTGCCATATACTTATCCGGAAGAGGTGGATACTTATGCTAAAGCGTTGGACGTAACTATTACCGAAGAAGAAATAGCTAAACGCCGTGATATGCGAGAAGTACTTACCTTTACTATAGACCCTAAAGATGCCAAAGACTTTGACGATGCCCTGTCGTTCAGAGTGTTGGGGAATGGAAATTATGAGGTAGGGGTGCACATTGCTGATGTTTCGCATTATGTGAAAGAAGGTACTATACTAGATGAGGAAGCTTATAATCGTGCTACTTCGGTATATTTGGTGGATAGGGTAGTACCTATGTTGCCTGAAGTGCTTAGTAATTTTGCTTGTTCATTACGTCCGAATGAAGATAAGTATACTTTTTCGGCAATTTTTGAGATGAATGGCAAGGCTGAAATAGTCAATCAGTGGATAGGACGGACTGTAATACATTCATCACAACGCTTTGCCTATGAGGAGGCGCAAGCTATTATAGAAGAGGGTAGTGTAGGGGAGCACTATACCCTACAACCAGAGCTATCTATTACCAATAGTGAGCGTACTATCCCTGCTGAAATAGTGGATGCAGTACTTACACTAAACACTTTGGCACAAGTATTGCGCCACAAGCGTATGCAACGAGGGGCTATTTCGTTTGATAAAATAGAAGTAAAATTTCAGTTGGACGAAAATGACAACCCTATAGGAGTTTATTTCAAGGAAAGCAAAGAGGCAAACAAGCTGATAGAAGAGTTTATGTTGCTGGCAAACAGACGAGTAGCTGAGTTTGTGAGCAAAATGAAAAAAACATTTGTATATCGCGTGCACGATGAACCTGATGCTGAAAAACTGGAACAGCTCAATGGGGTTATATCTCGTTTTGGCTATGCAATTAACCTACAAAATAAAAATACGATTACGCATTCGCTAAATACTTTGTTGGAAGAAGTAAAAGGCAAGAAAGAACAGAATTTGGTAGATACCTTAGCGATACGCTCGATGGCAAAGGCAGCTTATTCTACTAAAAATATAGGGCATTACGGATTGGCTTTTGATGACTATACTCATTTTACTTCGCCCATACGCCGCTATCCTGATGTAATGGTACACAGGCTTTTACAGTTGTATTTAGACAATGCGCCTTCTCAAAACGAATCGGATTATGAAGTGAAATGTAAGCACTCTTCACAAATGGAGACTTTGGCTTCATCGGCAGAAAGGGACTCTATAAAATATATGCAGGTAAAATATATGGAAGCACATACGAACCAGCAGTTTGCAGGAGTTATTTCGGGGGTTACTGAGTGGGGTATTTATGTAGAAATTGTAGTGAATAAATGTGAAGGCTTGGTACGTGCTCGTGATTTGAAAGATGACTATTACAGTTTTGATGAACAACAATATGCCTTAGTAGGAAGGGCTACAGGAAAGATGTACCAATTGGGTGATGAAGTAATGGTACGAGTAAAAAACACTGATTTGATGAAAAAGCAATTGGATTTTGAAATAATTAATTAACTGAAAAAGAATATTTTAAATAGATTGATAAATAATGTTTGCTGATATATTACTTGCCGTTCCCTTGGGGATATTATTGGCTTTTACTATAGGACCTGTATTTTTTGTATTGCTGGAAACTGCAATTACCAAAGGCTTTCGTGCTGCGATAGCTTTCAATACAGGCGTAGTAACTGCTGATGCAGCTTTTATTGCGATAGTCTATTTTACTACCAATAGTTTGCTTACCGAAATTAAAGATGACCCAAGATTGTTTTTGGCTGGTGGACTTATTATGATAGCCTATGGGCTGATTTCTTTCATTAAAGTAAAAAAGGACTTTCAAAAAGATGTTGAATGTAAGGATAATATCAGTTTTATAAGAATGAAAAAAGTAAATTATATAGCACTATTTATAAAAGGATTTTTACTTAACTTTATCAATATAGGGGTATTAGGCTTTTGGTTGGGGATTATTGTAGTATTTGGTCCTAAGCTGGATATGGAGCCTAATCGTATCTTACTATTTTTTAGTTCTATAATAATTGTTTATTTTCTTATAGATATAGGAAAAATACTGATAGCTAAGAAACTAAAAAACAGGCTTACAGCCTATCATATATACAAAATAAAGCGAGTGATAAGTATTATCTTGCTTTTATTTGGTGTATTTTTAGTCTGTAAGCCTTTTTTTCTAAATGTACTATCGTCATTGAAGTTTTAAAAGGAGTATTACTTCTTTTCGGTGTATTTTTTGTTGAGGTATTCGGTAAGTTCTTTGGTAATTTCTTTGCTTTCCTTACCATAGAGGACGCTACCACCGCTATTGGCACCCAAAATGAAAGTATAGCCTTTTTCTTTTCCGTAAGCCTCTATGTTTCGTTTTACTTTTACAAGGAGGCTATCCATTTGGTTCTGACTTTCTAAGCGTATTTGCTCTTGTTGTTGTTGCAAGTGTTGTCCGAGTATATTTTGTTTTTGTTGAAGTTCGTTGTACTTGCGTTTGGCTTGCTCTGGGCTTAAGTTGTTTGTTTGAGCTTGGAATTTTTTGACCTCTTCGTTGAAAGCAAATTCTATACTATCACGTTTTTTCTCGAAGGCATTAATTTGTATTTTCAAGGCAGCCTCGATGTCTTGTTTTTCTTTATAGTCATTTAGTAATTTTGTGTTATCCACAAAACCAATTTTGTCGTTACAAGCTGTGAGCACTGTGAGTGCGATGGCAGCGATACCTATTTTTTTCATTGTTATAAAGTTATTTGTATTAGGCTGCAAAAGTACTAAAGTTTTATTAGTTATTTATCTGAAAATAGAAAAAATATTTTGGGATAATGACATTTAGTAGTAAAATGGATAATATAATAATTTTCTATTATATAAGAATTAAAAATAAAATTTAGTTATTAAAAATGACCTCTATAAATGGCTTTTAATTGATTATTTTTATTTTTTGATATAAGAGTACCAATAGGGTGGAGAAGAGGCTTAAAATCGCCTTATTTTAATTTTTGACTTTTTTAGCCCTAAAAAAAAGTGAAAAATTAGTGACAAATGACAAAGCTAATGATAAATGAGTAAATATACTATGGGATTTTTTGTAGTAAATAAGTTTTTTGTACCAAAGGGTTTTTCGGGGATTACTTTATATCCTTTTGTATTTACTACTGATGAAAGTTATATTGGTAATGAAAGATTTTGTAATCACGAAAGGATACATTTGGCTCAGCAGCGAGAATTGCTTATATTGCCTTTTTATATATGGTATCTTATTGATTTTCTTATTAAATACCTTAAGTATAAAGATAAGCTAAAGGCTTATAAGAATATAATTTTTGAACGTGAAGCCTATAGTAATGATGGAGACTACACTTATTTAAAACAACGAAAATGGTATAGTTTTTTAAGATATATATAATGTTCCACGTGGAACAATCATAATTTAAAATTTATAATTCAAAATTAACTAAAGTGATTATTAAAGATTATAGTGTATCGGGGGAAGAGTTTGAATTGGTATATAACGCTCAGTATGATTTATACCAAACTATACCTGTACCTGAACAATTGGATAAATATTACGAAACTGAAAATTACATATCGCATACTGATAGTAATAAAGGTTGGTTTGATGCACTCTATCAATACGTTAAGAAAATAAACTTAAAGCATAAGATAAACCTTATTAAGGATTATAAGGCACAATCTTCGTTACAATTATTGGATATAGGGGCAGGTACGGGTGACTTTCTAAAAATATGTGAGCAACAACAGTGGCAAATTACAGGAGTGGAACCTAGTATAAAAGCACAAGAAAAAGCACGAGAAAAGGGAATTGTATTAGAAAGTGATTATCATAAACTGCCTATGCATACTTATGATGTGATTACGTTATGGCACGTATTGGAGCATTTGCCCAATATAGAAACTACGGTACATACTATTGCTAATTTACTGAAAGATAATGGTTTGCTGGTGGTAGCAGTACCTAATTACCGTTCGTGGGACGCACAACATTATCAGCAATATTGGGCGGCTTATGATGTACCCAGACACTTATGGCACTTTAGTGAAGATAGTATAAAAAAATTATTTGCTAAAGAGGGACTTAAGGTTATTGCTAAAAAGCCAATGTTGTTTGATGCTTTTTACGTATCTATGCTTTCTGAACAATATAAAACAGGTAAGAAATCATTTATAAAAGGGATATTCAATGGGTTGCGCTCTAATTTATACGGAATGATAAAAGGAGAATATTCATCGCAAGTATATTTGTTGGGTGCGAGGAGAGAATTTTGAATTTTGAATTGTGGGACGAGTGGGACTTATGGGACTGGTGAGACTGGAGGAGAATTTTTGAATTGGGCACAAGCTGCAAGCTTGCGCCAGCGTGAGACTGGTGAGACGGGTGAGAGAATTTTGAATTTTGAATTTTGAATTGTGAGACGGGTGAGACAAGTGAGACAAGTGAGACGGGTGAGACAAGTGAGACGGGTCTTTACTTTGCACCCTGAAAATAAGAA
>NZ_KB291346.1:26938-29019 GCF_000318275.2 Capnocytophaga sp. oral taxon 332 str. F0381 | reverse complement strand
AAAGGAAATAGTAGGGCAGTTCTTTTGTATTATGGTGATTATTAATCTATTGGATTTTTAACAACACATCTGATACATTACCCACCTCAAAAAACATATTTAACAAAGGTACTTTTATTTAAAAAACATAAAGAGCTGCCAAATCAAAATTGACATCCACCTAACTCATTTGTATCTAGTTATTAATAGTATCTACAATGTCACAAGCCACATTATCACCATTTTTGCAGGCTTTTTTAAACCAAAAAATAGCTTGAGTTTTAGATTGTTCCACCCCTTTTCCGTTATAATAACAAATTCCCAAATCATATTGAGCTTTTGCATCCCCTTTTTCTGCTTTTGCAATAAGTGTTTTAATGTCTTGTGTTTGAGAATAACCCCAAACAAAACCAAACATACATATAAATATAAAAAATCTTTTCATCGTTAGTTTAAACGTTTAGTTGCCTAATCTTTAATTTTATTTAGCAATTCACAAGCAGGCTCATAGGAATTATCACAAGATTTTATAAACCAATACAAGGCTTTTTCTTTTGATATTTCTACTCCTTCCCCTTTATCATAACAAAGCCCCAAAAAGTATTGAGCTTTTGCATATCCTTGTTGGGCAGATTTCATAAGCCATTCAGCCGCTTTAGAATCAGATTGTTCTACCCCTTCTCCATTATGGTAACAATACGCCAAAGAATATTGAGCTCCTGCATATCCTTGCTCGGCAGCTTTCTCAAACCATTCAGCAGCTTTTTCAAAAGATTGTTCCACGCCCTCTCCATTACTATAACATTCCCCTAAAGCACATTGTCCCTCTGCATCTCCTTGTTTGGCAGCTTTCTCAAACCACTCCGCAGCTTTTTTAAAAGATTGTTCCACTCCAGTACCCATACAATAAGAAAGTCCTAAAAGAACCTGCCCCTCTGAATCTCCTTGTTTGGCAGATTTTTCAAACCATTCCACCGCTTTTTCAAGAGATTCCTCTATCCCTTCTCCTTTATGATAACAAACTCCTAAAGCGTTCTGAGCCTTAGCATATCCTTGTTTAGCCGCTTTTTCATACCATTTAACCGCTTTTTCAAAAGATTGTTCCACCTCTTCACCATCATAATAACATTTAGCTAAATTATATTGAGCTTCTGCATCTCCTTTTTCCGCTTTTGCAGTAAGAGTTTCTATGTTGTCAGTTTGTTTACAGCCTATAATAAAGCCTAATAAACATAAAAATACGATTATTTTTTTCATTGCCTATTGTTACTTTTTAATACCAACCACTAACACCTAATTCCCAAATTTGCTAATTCTCTCATTTCCAAATTTCCAAATTTCCAAATTTCCAAATTTCCTAATTTCCCTAACTATCTCCCATTTCTAAAGATACCCAGCATAATCCTAGCGTCCTCTTTGCCCCATTTTAGTTTGTTATGAGCAGGAGGGTTTTCAAAAAGAGATAACGACAAGTTAAAATACAATTCTGCATTCTTACCACCACCGTATTTTGCCGGAGTATACATATCCTGAATAGCTTTTACTAAGTACAAACGCGCATTTTCAGGGTCTAATTTCTCAGCTTTTTGCAGCGTGCTAACCATTTGATTTACTTTGTTATAAATCTCGCTATTGGGAACAAATTGCAAAGCGTAATTTTGCGCCAAAGCCAGCAGTATATAGTCTTCAGCATCTTTAGCACTATGTTCTAACAATTTGATAGCCTCTTCTATATATTCTTTTTTTTCTGATTCAACCATAGCTATTTTACTAGCTTCGCGGTATTTAATATACGCTTTCCAATAGTCGTTTAGTTCAGAGGCGTTGTCGTACAAAAAAGTTTCTACTGCTGCAGCATTGTGGCTATCGTATGATTTTTGCAGAGCAGCCTCTATTTTATCTTCAATGTTTTGCGAAAAAGATACGGCACTGCAGCATAGCAGTATACCGAAAAGAATCATTTTTTTCATTGTTTTTTTATGTATAAAAGTTAATAACTAATTTTGATACCGCAAAGATACAAAAAAATGTTTAATTATCAAAGATTAATGTTCAAAGCACCCAATAACCACCCCCCACACAGCACTACTGCGCACTGCCCC